>DATFGD010000571.1:0-6760 GCA_035249725.1 Burkholderiales bacterium | reverse complement strand
TGCAACCGGTTTTTCCAGTATCCGAAATTCGGAAAGGTGACGATGCCTTCGCGTCCCACCCGCAGCATGTCGCGGATGATGCGCTCGCTGTTTTTCATGGCCTGCAGCGTCTGCGAGAGGATCACGTAATCGAAGGAATGGTCCTCGAATTCCGCCAGCCCGCGTTCGAGATCGCCCTGGATGACGTTCACGCCGTTGCGCACGCAGGCGAGTATGTTCTGGTCGGCAATTTCGACGCCGTAGCCCGATACGCCGCGTCGCGACTTGAGATATTTGAGCAGCGTTCCGTCGCCGCAACCGAGATCGAGCACCCGTGAGCCGGGCCGCACCCACTCCGCTATGGCCGCGAAGTCGGAGCGCTGGATGCCGTTGCCGTTGACGCTCATGGGCGAGTCTCAACGCGCGGGCTCGATGCGCCGATTTCTTCCGCGATGCGATCGAAGTAGGCGGCGACCAACCGGTGGTAGCTCGCGTCATCGAGCAGGAACGCATCGTGACCATGCGGTGCATCGATCTCCGCATACGTTACTTCGCGGCGATTGTCGAGCAGCGCGGCAACGATCTCGCGCGAACGCTCCGGCGAAAAACGCCAGTCGGTCGTGAACGAGATCACCAGAAAGCGCGCCTGCGCGGAGGCGAGCGCGCGGACGAGACTTCCGCCGTGGTCCAGCGCCGGATCGAAATAGTCCAGTACCTTCGTGATGCGCAGATAAGTATTCGCGTCGAAATACTCGGCGAACTTGTTGCCCTGGTAGCGCAGGTACGACTCGATCTCGAATTCGGTATCGAAGGAGTACGCGAGCTTGCCGTGCTTCAACTGGCGGCCGAACTTGCTCGCCATCTCGTCATCGGAGAGATAGGTGATGTGCCCCACCATCCGCGCGACGCGCAGCCCGCGCTTCGGCGTCGTGCCGTGCGCGTAGTAGTCGCCGCCATGGAAATCGGGATCGGTGATGATCGCCTGCCGGGCGACCTCATTGAACGCGATGTTCTGCGCGGAGAGGCTGGGCGTGCAGGCGATCACCACCGCGTGGCGCAGCCGCGTGGGAAACATGAGCGTCCAGGTGAGCGACTGCATCGCACCGAGGCTGCCCCCCATCACCGCCGCAAACTGCCGTATGCCCAGGTGATCGGCAAGCCGCGCCTGGGTGGCCACCCAGTCCTCGACGGTGACCACCGGAAACGCGCCGCCCCACGGTTTCCCGGTCTTCGGATTGATGCTCGTCGGCCCGGTAGAGCCGTGACAGCCGCCGAGATTGTTGACGCCGATGACGTAGAAGCGGTTGGTATCGAGCGGTTTGCCGGGGCCGATCATGTTGTCCCACCAGCCCACATCGGCGGCATCATGAGCCGACACGCCGGCGACATGGTGGGACGCGTTCAGTGCATGGCACACCAGCACGGCGTTCGAGCGCGCGCTGTTGAGCGTTCCGTAGGTCTCGTACACGAGTTCGTACTCGTCGATGACCGCTCCGCACTTCAACGCGACCGGGTCGCTGAACTTCGCGACCTGCGGCGCGACGATGCCAACCGATTGTGTAGAGGCGCTGCCATCCATAAAAATAAAAAACCCCGGTCACGGCTTGCGTCCGGGGTTTCGAGAAGACTGTGCTGCGGCGTCTCTTTAGCCGGATTTATAGCGCGCCCGCAAGCTGAATATCAAATCGGCGCGAGAAATGGGCGCTAACGTTACAGCGGCCCCGAATCGTTGTCAAATCGACCGCACCGTTTCAGGCATTGAGCCGTGCGAGCAGCGCGCGCAGCTTTTCGGGATCCTCGGCGCGCAGCATCTTGAGCGCGATGGGCCGGATCTGCTCCAGGTTCGACTTGAGGATGTGCTGTTTCACGTCGAGCAGATGCGCCGAATGCATGGAGTACTGGCGCAGCCCGAGGGCGAGGAGCAGCCGCGTGAGGCGCACGTCGCCCGCCATTTCACCGCACAGCGCCACCGGCACGCTGGCTTTGCCGGCGGTGCGGAAGATGTGGGCCAGGAGATTCAGCACCGCCGGATGCAGCGGATCGTAGAGATGCGCAACCGTATCGTCGCTGCGATCCACGGCGAGCAGGTACTGGATGAGATCGTTCGTGCCCACCGAGAGAAAATCCAGTTTGCGCGTGAATATGCCGAGCGCAAGCGCGGCGGCCGGCACCTCCACCATGCCGCCTACTTTCACGCCGGCGTCGTACGGCAATCCCTCTGCATCGAGGCTGGCCTTCGCCTGCGCCACCATCTGCAGAACCTGGTCCACCTCCGCGCCGTTCATGAGCATCGGGATCAGGATGTTGACGCGCCCGTAGTGCGACGCGCGGAGCATCGCGCGCAACTGCGTAATAAAGCGCCGCGGTTCCGTGAGCGAGAGCCGGATCGCGCGCAGGCCGAGCGCCGGGTTGACCGTCGATCCGTTCGCACCGTCGAGCTGTTTGTCCGCCCCGAGGTCGTAGGTGCGTATGGTGACTGGCAGTCCATTCATGCCCTCCGCGACCTTGCGATACGCCTCGAACTGCTCGTCCTCATCGGGGAGACCTTCCCGGTTGAGAAATAGAAATTCGGTGCGGAAGAGCCCGACACCCATGGCGCCGTTCTCCCGCGCCGCCACGACGTCGCCGGGCAGCTCGATATTGGCCTGCAGCTCGACTTCGACGCCGTCGAGCGTGACTGCGCGCGTATCCCGCAGCCGCTTCAGTTTCTGACGTTCGATATCGAATGCGTGCTGCCGCAGCTCGTACTCCGCGAGCACGTGCTGATCCGGATCGACGATGACCGCGCCCTGAGTGCCGTCCACGATGACGAGCTCGTTTTCGCGGATGAGCTGCCGCGCATTGTGCAGGGCCACGATGCAGGGCACGTTGAGACTGCGCGCGACCACGGCGGTGTGGGACGTGACGCCGCCCAGGTCGGTGATGAAACTTGCGAACTGGTGCTGCTTGAACTGCACGACGTCTGCCGGGGATAGATCGTGCGCGACCAGAACCCGGCTGTGCCTCGCGTCAGCCGGCGGCGGCGGGATGTAACCCGGCTGGCCGGAAAGCACTTTCATGATGCGCTCCACGACCTGCACCACATCGGCTTTGCGTTCGCGCAGGTAGGCGTCTTCGATCTCCTCGAACTGCGCGAGCAGGGCGTCCATCTGCACCCTCAACGCCCATTCCGCATTGCACTGCTCGGCCTCGATGATCCGACAGGGAGTGATCGCGAGCGTCGCATCGTTCAGAATCATCAGGTGCAGATCGATGAAGGCGGCGAACTCGGCGGGCGCCGAAGCCGGCACGGTGGCGCGCACTTCCTCGAGTTCCGAACGCACCGTCGCAATGGCGTCGTCGAACCGCGCGCACTCCTCGGGCACCTGCGAGGCGGGAATGTCGTAGTGCGCCGCCTCGAGCTTTGCACGCGAGACGAGGTGGGCATGGCCGATCGCGATGCCGCCGGAAACTGCAACGCCGTGGAGGACGAAGCTCATTATTCCTCTTCGCCGAAACGGTCGGCGATCAGGCGCTCGATGGCCCGCATCGCGGCGACCTCGTCCGGTCCATCGGTCTCGACCACGATGCGAGACCCTTTAGCGGCAGCGAGCATCATGACCCCCATGATGCTCTTGGCGTTGACCCGCCTGCCGTTGCGGCTCACCCAAACCTCACTCTTGAACTGCCCTGCAACCTGCGTGAGCCTGGCCGATGCGCGGGCGTGCAGCCCAAGCCGGTTTACGATTTCAACTTCCTGTTGCAGCATTGTGGACGCTGGCGAGCGGCGGCGGCACGCGCACCACGCCTTCGCAGCCGCCGCTGACGGCCTTGCTGACGATGGTTTGCAGCGAGCGGTCGCGGTAGGTGAGCGCCCGTATCAGCATCGGCAGACTGACGCCTGCCACGGCCTCGACCTTGCCCGGCACCACGAGCTTCTGTGCGATGTTGGAAGGTGAGCCGCCGTACATGTCGGTCAAAATCAGCACGCCGTGACCTCTGTCCAACTCCTTCACGAGCGCACGGGCCTGGGGCAGGAGCAGCAGCGGATCGTCCTGTGCGGTGACGCCAAGCTGGCGCAGGCGCTGAGGCCGCTTGTTGAGCACGTGGCTGGCGCAATGAATGAGGCTTTCGGCCAGCATGCCGTGCGTGATGATCAATATGCCTATCATGGTTGAATGGCCGCGTTGAATCGATACGCTATTTTACGCGTTTGCGCCCGCTTCTATTGCGTCCAGCATCATGCCGGCGACATTGAAACCCGTCTGCTCCCCGATTTCCTGAAAGCAGGTGGGGCTCGTGACGTTCACTTCCGTGAGATAGTCGCCGATCACATCGAGCCCGACCAGCAGCAGCCCTTCGGCGACGAAAGTCGGGCCGAGCGCTTCTGCGATTTCGCGGTCGCGTGCCGTCAGTTCGCGTGCCGTGCCGGTGCCGCCCACCGCGAGATTGCCGCGCGTTTCGCCCTTTTTCGGGATGCGCGCGAGCGAGTAAGGCACCGGCTTTCCGCCGATCACGAGCACGCGCTTGTCGCCGTCGCGGATCTCGGGAATGAAGCGCTGCGCCATCACCGTGCGCCGCCCGTAATGCGTGACCGTCTCGATGATGACGCCTACATTGTGGTCCTGCTCGTGTATGCGAAATACCGAGATGCCGCCCATGCCATCGAGCGGTTTCAGGATGATGTCGCCATGCTCGGCGAGGAAGTCGCGGATCAGGGTTTCGCTGCGCGTGACGAGAGAGGGCGCGGTGAACTGCGGAAAACGCGCGATCGCCATTTTCTCGTTGTAGTCGCGAATCGCGCGCGGGCGGTTGATGATCCGTGCGCCCTGCATTTCAGCGAGTTCCAAAAGGTAGGTGCTGTAGACATACTCCATGTCGAACGGCGGATCCTTGCGCATGAGGACCGCATCGAATGCGCTAAGCGCCGTTTCCGCAGGGGCATCGCTGCGATACCAGGCGTTCTTGTCGCCGGTGAGATGGAGCCGGCTCGCCATTCCAGACACCGTGCCGCGCCGCCACGAGAGGCCTTCCTGCTGCATGGTGGAAAGCGCATGGCCGCGCGCGTGCGCCTCGCGCATGATCGCGTAGGTGGTGTCCTTGTAGATCTTGAAGTCCTCGAGCGGATCGACGACAAATGCGATTTTCAAGCGGATGCCTTGGCTGCCGTATGACCACCCGCCGCTTGAGCGGGCAGCCTGTCTCATGGAAGAGGGTGGCGCTATTGTAGCCCACCGTCTGTTAAGGCCGCCGCGACAAAAAACGGGCGCCCCGCAGGCGCCCGTCTTTCACCATGCTCCCCCCTGATTACGTGTGATACGCCGCTTCCCCGTGCGAGTTGATGTCGAGGCCTTCGCGTTCCTCTTCCTCGGTCACGCGCAGCCCGACCACGAGATCCGCGATCTTGAAGGCGATGAACGCCACGACCGCCGTCCAGATGACCGTGACGCCAACCGCCTGCGCCTGAATCCACAGCTGGTCCATGATCGGGTTGGAGCCCACCTTTCCGGTTACCCAGTCCGTGACGAGGCCGGGGCCGCCCAGACTTTGCGAATTGAAGATGCCCGTCAACAGCGCGCCCAGAATGCCGCCTATCGCGTGGACGCCGAAGACATCCAGCGAGTCGTCCGCGCCATGCCAGCGCTTGAGCTGGTTGACACCCCACAGACAGACGACGCCGGCAGTGAGCCCGATCACGAACGCGCCGAAGATGCCGACGTTGCCCGCGGCCGGCGTGATCGCGACGAGTCCCGCAACCGCGCCCGAAGCGGCGCCCAGCATCGACGGCCGGCCCTTGAACAGCCACTCCGCGAACGTCCACGACAGCACGGCACACGCCGTTGCGAGGAAGGTATTGATGAAGGCGAGCGTGGCGGAGTTGCCCGCTTCAAGCGCCGAACCGGCGTTGAAGCCGAACCAACCCACCCACAGCAGCGAGGCGCCGATCATCGTCATCGGAAGGTTGTGCGGCGTCAGCGCTTCACGCCCGTAACCGATGCGCTTGCCAACCAGGAAGGCGCCGACGAGTCCCGCGATGCCGGCGTTGATGTGCACCACTGTGCCGCCGGCGAAGTCGAGCGCACCCCATTGCCACAGCAAGCCCGCTTTGGCGTTGAGGCCTTCGACGAGCTTGGGATCGGTGTACGCGTCCGGGCCCGCCCAGAACCACACCATGTGCGCGATCGGCGCGTAGGCAAAGGTGAACCACAGCACCATGAACACCAGCACGGCGGAAAATTTCGCCCGCTCGGCGAATGCACCCACGATCAGGCAGCAGGTGATGGCGGCAAACGTCGCCTGGAACGCGACGAACAGCAGTTCCGGTATCACCACCCCTTTGCTGAAAGTCGCCCCCATCGCGAACTCGCCCTTGGCGGCGTCGAACGTGCCGCCCAGGAACAGGCGATCGAACCCGCCGAAGAATGCATTGTTCTCGGTGAAGGCGAGGCTGTAGCCGTAGATACACCACAGCACCACGATCAGCGAAAAGGTAACGAACACCTGCATGAGCACGGACAGCATGTTCTTCGCGCGCACCATGCCACCGTAGAACAGCGCCAGAGCGGGAATGCTCATCATGATGACGAGCGCGGTACACACCAGCATCCACGCCACGTCTCCCTTGTTCGGCGTGGGTGCCGGTGCGGCCGCCGGCGCTGCCGCAGGAGTGGCGCTTGCCGCGGCGGCGGCCGGTGCTTCAGCCGGCTTGTCCTGCGCGTGCGCCGGCATGCCCGCAAGCGTGAGCGCGCCGAACAGCGCAAGTACAGTCAGCAGTTTCTTCATTTGAGTTGCTCCCCTATAG
>DATFGD010000570.1:0-3180 GCA_035249725.1 Burkholderiales bacterium | reverse complement strand
CTGGCGCGCGTGGCCGCGCTGGAATGGGGCGCGGACGGGATCCGCGTCAACGTAGTACATCCCAACGCGGTGTTCGATACGGGCATCTGGACCGATGAGGTCCTCGCATCGCGCGCCGCGCACTATGGGATTTCCCTCGAGGAGTACAAGCGCAAGAACGTGCTGCGCACGGAGGTCACGAGCCATGATGTCGCCGAACTCGTGACGGAAATGTGCGGCCCGCTCTTCGCCAAGACGACGGGCGCGCAGGTGCCGATCGACGGCGGCAACGAGCGGGTCATCTGATCGTGTCCGGCGGATTCGACACGCTGCGCTGGCGCGATGAAACATTCGAACTCCTCGACCAGCGCGCGCTGCCGGCCGAATGCAGTTACCTGACGTTCGACTCGGCACAAGGCGTCGCCGATGCGATCCGCAGCATGGTCGTGCGCGGCGCGCCCGCGATCGGTTGCACGGCAGCGTATGGCGTCGCACTGGAGGCACGCCGGCTGCAGCAACACTCAAGAGCCGCTTTCGATGCGGGCATGGAGCGCGCGTTTGAAACACTCGCCACAAGCCGTCCCACTGCGGTGAACCTGTTCTGGGCGCTCGAGCGCATGCGCGCGCACCTGAACGAGATGCAGGGCCTCCGCACGACGGTAATTGCGGATGCATTGCTCGCGCACGCGCACGAAATCACCGCGGAGGATGTGCGCCTGAACCGCATGATGGGCATGCACGGCAGCGCGCTCCTCCATGACGGCGCACGCGTGCTCACGCATTGCAATGCCGGTGCGCTGGCCACCGCCGGCCATGGCACCGCGCTCGGCATCATTCGCTCCGCAGTGCAAACTGGAAAGCGTATACAGGTCCTCGCCGACGAGACGCGCCCGTTTTTACAGGGCGCGCGGCTCACTGCGTGGGAACTGCAGCGCGACGCCATTCCGGTGACCTTGATCGCGGACAACGCAGCCGGATTCCTGATGAGCCGCGGCGAAGTCGATGCCGTGATCGTGGGCGCTGATCGCGTGGCGGCGAATGGCGACGTCGCGAACAAGGTCGGCACCTACCCGGTCGCCGTACTGGCACGGCGTCATAACGTGCCCTTCTATGTCGCCTGCCCGTTATCGACGATAGACCGGCAGGTTGCATGCGGCGCCGACATTCCCATCGAGGAACGCAGTGCGCAGGAAGTGACCGGATATGGCGGGCTGCGGTGGGCGCCACCCGACATCCCCGTGCGTAACCCCGTGTTCGACGTTACGCCAGCGGATCTCGTCACCGCACTGATCACCGAGAAAGGGATCACCCTCGCGCCGGATCGCCGCAAAATCGCGGCGCTGTTTGAGGGATAAAAAAATCCGGTGCCCGCTAGAGCACCGGATACGACACTTGGAACGGCTAGATGACGAGCCCGCCGCTTACTTCGATCACCGCCCCATTGATGTAGCTCGCCTCATCGGAGGCGAGAAACGCAAAGGTGCTCGCCACCTCTTCGGGTTTTCCGAGGCGCCCCATCGGGACCTTCTCTTCCAGCGCACGCAACACCTTCTCCGGTATGGTGCTCAATATGCTGGTGGCGATGAATCCGGGGCACACGGCATTGGCCCGTATGCCCTTTCGTCCCAGTTCGCGCGCCCAGGTTTTCATCATGCCGATCACGCCGAATTTGCTCGCGGCGTAATTGGTCTGCCCGAAATTTCCGTAGAGCCCGACGATCGACGACGCGTTCAGAATCACGCCCGACTGCTGCTTGAGCATGGTATCGACCACTGCTTTGGTGCAGTTGTAGACGCCCTTGAGATTGATCTCGATCACGCGGTCGAACTGATCTTCCGTCATGTTTTTGATCTGGGCGTCGGCGACAATACCCGCGTTGTTGACGAGGCAATCCACCCGCCCCCATTTCTTTACCGTCGCGTCGACCATATTTCTGAGGGACTGGACATCCCGGACGTCCGCGACATACCCGAAGGCGTCGCCCCGCGTTTCCTTGCAAAGAGCGACAGTTTCCTCAACCGACTCGGGGTGCAGATCGCATACCACGACCTTCGCCCCTTCGTTGGCAAATTTGACGGCGGTCGCCTGCCCGATACCCCTGCCCGCCCCCGTAATAATGGCCACCTTGTCCTGAAGCCGCATGTGCGCTTCCTTTCTCTAGTTATGCACGCAACAACGATGAAGTTGCGCTGCACAATTTAGCCCATTCTGGCGCGTCGCACAATCGAATCGTAGCGGGCCGTCAATAGGCCATACGGGCTATGATCCGTAAGTGCGATATATATTATTATCAGATGCTTGTATATTGACGTTAAAGTGAGACTAGAGAAGCGGTCAGAACTGACGGCGTTCGTAAAAGAAGCTCTGCAGCAAAGCCGCAGCGCTTTCGGCCAGCACCCCGCCCGCGAGCGCGGTGTGGTGGTTGAGCCGCGACTCGGCGAAGAGATCGATTACGCTGCCGCAGGCCCCCGTCTTGGGGTCGCGCGCCCCGTAGACGACGCGGGCGAGCCGCGCGTGTAGCATGGCCCCGGCACACATGGCGCAAGGTTCCAGTGTGACGAAGAGCGCGCAGTCGCCGAGGCGGTAGTTGCCAAGCCGGGTAGCTGCATCCCGCAGGGCAACGATTTCCGCATGCGCGGTAGGGTCGTGCGCGCTTATCGGCCGGTTGTATCCGCGCCCGACAATAACGTCCGCCTTGACCACGACCGCCCCGACGGGCACTTCACCGGCGCGCTGGGCTTCCCGGGCAAGCTCCAGCGCCTGCTGCATGTAGTACTCGTCGTCCATGACGCCGGCGCCCGGCCCCTACTCCCACTCGATCGTTGCGGGCGGCTTGCTCGAGATGTCGTACACGACGCGGTTGATTCCGCGCACTTCGTTGATGATGCGGTTCGCGACCTTCGACAGCAGCGTGTGCGGCAACTCGGCCCAGTGCGCCGTCATGAAATCCTCGGTCTGCACCGCGCGCAGCGCCACGACGTATTCGTAGGTGCGGCCGTCCCCCATCACGCCGACCGACTGGACCGGCAGGAAAACGGCAAAGGCCTGCGCGGTTTTTTCGTACCATCCGGACGTGCGCAGTTCTTCGATGAATAGGGCGTCCGCACGGCGCAGCAGGTCGGCGTACTCGGCCTTCACCTCACCCAGGATACGCACCCCCAATCCCGGACCCGGAAACGGATGGCGGAATACCATCTCGCG
>DATFGD010000569.1:0-5238 GCA_035249725.1 Burkholderiales bacterium | reverse complement strand
GGATCCGTGGCATTGAAGTCCACGAAGCGCTGTCCGGTATGCAGATGCGGAACGCATCGCCGTGCCGCCTCCTGCGCCACGCTCGTCGTTACCGTGGAAAGAATATACTCAGCGCTGCCGACCGCTTCGGGTAGTGAGCGGAACGCGATGGGTGTCGTGCCGGCCCGCGCCTTCAACCGTTCGAGGCCGCCGGGTTGGTCGAGCAGCACATCGTACGCGGCGACTTCGTTGCCACGCGCCGCAACCGCCGCGGAAAACGCGCTCGCCACTTCACCGTAGCCGATAAAAGCCACGCGCATTGTCAATTCGCACTCGTGTTGGTAAGGTGGCGAAGATATACGATTTCGCCTTCCAACGTAAAGCCGCATGCCCGCAGCAAAACACATTCAACAAGGGGGAGCTATGCCATTTTTTCGTTACACGTTCATCGCAGCCGCAGCGATGGCATGCATCACAGGTGCTCACGGGCAATCCTATCCCAACAAGCCCATTCGCCTCATCGTCGGGTTTGCGCCCGGTGGAAACACCGATACGGTCGCGCGCATCATGGGCCAGAGACTTGGCGAGCGCCTGGGGACACAAGTCATCATCGACAACCGCGGCGGCGCCGGCGGCACGCTCGGCACCGAACTTGCCGCGCGCGCCAACGCGGATGGCTATACGCTCACCATGGGCACGACCACCACGCACGCCATTGCGGTCGCCGCCTACCCCAAGCTGCGCTATGACCCGGTAAAGGACTTTACGCCCGCCGCGCTCGTCGCCATCGCGCCTTATCTGCTCGTCGTTCATTCGAGCGTGCCGGTGAAGAGCTTGAGTGAGTTCGTAGCGCACGTGAAGCAACGGCCGGGAAAACTGAACTATGGCTCCGCGGGCACCGCCACGACGACGCACCTCGTGATGGCGACGTTGACCGGCAAAGCCGGGCTCGACATGGCGCACATCCCGTTCAAAGGGAACGGCCCGGCGACCACCGCGGTGCTGGCGGGCGAAGTGCAGGCGCTCTTCGGCGCGTTGCCGCCGCTGCTGCCCCACGTCAAAGCGAATCGCATACGCGCGCTCGCGATCAGCTCGGCGAAACGCTCGGAATCGGTGCCCGATGTGCCAACCGTCGCCGAATCCGGCTACCCCGGATTCAACGTGACGCTTTGGCTCGGCTTCTTCGCGCCACGCGGTACGCCGCCTGCTGTCATCAAGCGGCTCGAATCGGCGCTCGTCGCCGTCGCGAGTTCCGCGGAAACGAAAGAGCAGATGCTCAAGCAGGGGCTCGAGGCGCACAGCGCGGGCTCCGCCGAGCTCGGTAAACTGCTCAAGTCCGAAATCGTGAACTACCAGACCGTATTCAAGTCCGCCGGTATCAAGGTGGAATAAAGAGAACCCCATGAGCGAACCGTCCTCTGCTGCAAAATCCGAACTCGCGCCGACCGGCAAGCTGCGGGTCGGCATCAACCTCTCGAACTTTCTGCTCACGCGCACGGATCCGAAAACCGGCGAGCACGGCGGCGTCGCGGTCGATCTCGGACGAGAGCTTGCGCGACGTCTCGGCGTTACGGCCGTGATCCTTCCATACGAATCCCCCGGCAAGCTCGCCGACGCGGCGAAGTCGAACGTGTGGGATGTCGGCTTTCTCGGCGCCGAACCACAGCGTGCGAACGAAATCGATTTCACCGCCGCCTACGTCGAGATCGAGGCGACTTATCTCGTGCCGCCCGGCTCGCCGATCAAGACGATCGCCGAGGTCGATGGTAAAGGCGTGCGCATCGCGATTTCGGGAAAGAGCGCCTACGACCTCTACCTCACGCGCAACCTCAAGCATGCGCAGCTCGTGCGCGAGACGGGCGCAGACAACGTGTTCAAGCGCTTCGTCGATGAAAAACTCGATGCCCTCGCGGGGTTGAAGCCGAGGCTCGTCACCGATCAGGCAAACCTGCCCGGCTCGCGCATACTCGACGGACGCTTTACCGCGGTCCAGCAGGCGATCGGCACGCCGAAGGGTCGCCCGGCCGGCGCGGCCTATCTGCGCGAATTCGCAGAAGACGTCAAGCGATCGGGACTCGTCGCGCGCCTCATCGAAGAGAATCACGTGCGCGGACTTACCGTCGCCGCCCTCGCCTAGCTGATCAGGGCGTACAGCTGTTGAAAGGTTTCTGGCTGAGTAAATGAAGTCCGAAGCACGCAACGCCGCGGCGCCGCTGCAACCGGCGCCGTACACACGTGGCTACGTCGAAACGCGCGCCGGACGGTTGCACTACCTCGACTACGGCACAACGGGCCGCACGCCGATGCTTTGCCTGCACGGCGGCGCCGCCCATGGCCATTGGTTCGATTTCGTCGCCTCGGGATTCACGCCCGATTATCACGTTCGCGCACTGGATCTGCGCGGCCACGGCGACAGCGCGTGGGTCAATCCGCCGGCATACCGCTACGAAGATTATGCGGCGGACCTCGCGGAAGTCATTGAAAAGCTCGATCTGCGCGATTTCGTCCTCGTCGGCCACTCGATGGGCGGCATGGTGTCGCTCGTCTATGCGGCGACCCATCCGGGTCGTGTCGCGCAACTCGTCGTGGTCGATACGACGATGCGCATGTCGGAGGAACGCCTCGCCGCGATGCGTGACGTCGGCAATCGTCAGGGACGCGATCGCGCGACGCTCGAGGAATTCGTGGCGCGCTTCAGTCTACGCCCGCCCGGCAGCGCTCCGCCGCCGGAGATTCTGCACCACGTGGCGCGCAACAGCGCCCGCCAGACCGATAACGGCGGCTGGCGGCACAAATTCGACCGCAATGTGTACGCGCAACGCCCGGAACTGGACGGCATACCGTACTGGGGCAGCATCGGCGTTCCCGCGCTGCTGGTCAAAGGCGCGCAGAGCGAGCGCATCTCCCCGCAGATTCTCGTTCGGGTGCGCGCGCGCTGCCCGCACGTCGAACTCGCGGAAGTGCCGCACAGCGATCATCACGTGACGCTCGACAATCCTGTTGGCTACGTGAGTGCCGTGCGCGCGTTTCTCTCAAAGCATCGCAGCTAGCGAGCAAACCTTTCATGTCGAACATCAAGGTGATGGCCTCGGCGGCCTTCCGCGAAGCGTATCTGGAATTGCTGCCGGAATTCGAACGCACGAGCGGCCACCGCGTGACGAACACGTGGGTGCCGAGCGTGCAGATGATGAATCGCCTCAAGGGCGGAGAGACGACGGACGTGGTCATTCTGTCCGACGCGGCGCTCGCTGAACTCATCCAGGCAGGCGTCGTCGCCGAGCGCTTTCCGCTCGCGAAATCGGGCATCGGTATCGCGGTGCGCTCCGGCGCAGCGCATCCGGATATCCGCTCGTCGGAGGCGGTGAAGCGCGCGGTGCTCGCAGCACAGTCGGTCGCCTACTCGACCGGCCCGAGCGGCATCTATTTGCGCGCGCTATTCGAGAAAATGGGCATCGCCGATCAGATCGAGGGAAAAGTGAGGCAGGTGCAAGGCGAGCCCGCCGGCGCGGTCGTGGCGCGCGGCGAAGCGGAAATCGGCTTTCAACAGATGAGCGAACTGCTCCCGGTCGCGGGCATCGAGATCGTCGGACCGCTGCCGCACGAAATCCAGGAGATCACGGTGTTTTCGGCGGGCCTGCATGCGCGTGCGGAAGAACCTACCGCCGCGCGAGCGTTGATCGCCTTCCTCAAGGCGCCTGCCGCTGCACCCGTCATCCGCAAAAATGGCATGGAGCCCGTTTAGGGACTCCTTGCAACTGCACCGGTCAATCGACTTTAACGCCAACCGCCTTGACCAGTGCACCCCATTTGTCCCTTTCGGATTTGACGAATGCCGCGAACTGTTGCGGCGTGCCGGGAGTGAAGGTCAGCCCTTGCTTCGGCAACCGCTCCTGGACGTCCGGCAGACGCATGATGCGAACGATCTCGGTGTTGAGCTTGGTGACGATTGCGGCCGATGTCCCGGCGGGCGCGAAGACGCCGGTCCAGTTGCTCACCTCGAAGCCCTTCAAGCCGGCTTCCGCCAGTGTCGGCATGTTCGGCAGCGCGGCTGATCGCGTGCTGCCAAGCACCGCGAGTGGACGCAGACGGTTGGCCTGCACCTGCGGCAGTACCGTGGGGAGCGTCGCAAACAGCATGGTCGTCTGGCCGGACAAGAGATCCGTGATCGCCGGCACATTGCCTTTGTAGGGTACATGGGTGATATCGGTCTTGGTCATGCTTTTGAACAGTTCTCCGGCCAGGTGACTCGTGGTGCCGGCGCCCGCAGAAGCGTAAGTAAGCGCACCCGGCTTGCTGCGCGCCAAAGCGATCAACTCCTTCGTCGATTTAACCGGGAGCGACGGGTGAACCACGAGCAATCCGTCCGCGCCCACGACAAAAGCGACGGCGGTGAAATCGCGGATCGGGTCGTAAGGGAGCCGGCTGAAGAGCGTGGCATTGATGGCATGGGTGCCAATCGTGCCCATGACGAGCGAGTAGCCATCGGGCGGGCTCTTGGCAACGATATCGGCACCGATATTGCCGCCGGCACCGGGACGGTTGTCGACGATAACCTGCTGGCCCCATGTTTCGTGCATTTTCCCGCCGATGATGCGCGCGAACACGTCGGAAAACCCGCCGGGTGGAAACGGCACGACCATGCGGATGGCTTTGGCGGGATATTCCTGCGCTATCGCAACGTTGCCCGCACTCGCCGCGATTACAGCGAACAGCACGACGAGCGCGCGCATCGTGCCCGGAACGATGTTCATCATAGGTCTCCCCTTTACAAAGCGCCGCTGCGGGCGCCCGTCTTATCGCAAAAGCATATTCATCGCCGCTGGGATGAATCGCTGCAAATTATAGTCTCAGGCGTTCAGCGCAGGCCAAAGAACGACAGGACCGCGATGATGACGACAATCAAGCCGACGATGTAGATGATGTTGTTCATGTAATAGCCTTTCGAAGCTGGATGGTGCAGCGTAGCCGTGCCCATATGCGAGCCGCGCCTCAAATGTGACCGCGCATCGCATCCGAAGTTGCGAAACGCGCGCTATACCGCGCTAAGCCCTTGAAGACGTAGGGAGAGGCCGCGCAGCCTGGAGTCCGCCCTAGCCCGCTCGTGCAGCGCGCACCGGTTGCTTCGCCTGCATTGCAGCGAGTTTTTTCTCGTCGGTCAGATCGATGCGCAGCGGCGTGATCGAGATGTACCCGCGCTCGAGCGCCCAGCGGTCCGTGCCTTCGTCGGTGTCCGTGATCGGAACCACGGTGAACCAGTAG
>DATFGD010000568.1:0-8668 GCA_035249725.1 Burkholderiales bacterium | reverse complement strand
CAAGAGGAGCGTTCTACGACGAACAAGATTCCTGTCCTAGGAGACCTTCCGTATGTGGGCTTTCTCTTCAAGAACAACATCAAGTCCGACAACCGGAACGAGCTGCTCATCTTCATCACGCCGCGGATCCTCAAGGAAACGCTGACCCAACGCTAGCCGAAACGTTCTCACCAGAAGAGCGGCTCCGGCCGCTCTTTTCTTTTGTGTCGATGGGGCCGCAGCCGTACCCGCTTGCTATTCCGCTAGAATCCCGGTATGAGCCATCAATCCGAAGCCCCGCTGAAACGTGCCGATGTGGCGGGCAGCATTTTCCTCATTGGTCTGATGGGTGCCGGAAAGACTTCCGTGGGACGCACTCTGGCCCGCCGCCTGCACAAGCCCTTCTACGACGTAGACCATGAGATCGAGCGTTCGACCGGGGTGAAGATTCCACTCATTTTCGAAATCGAAGGCGAGAGGGGTTTCCGTGCGCGTGAGTCCAAGGTGTTGGCCGAACTCATCCAGAAAGGCGACATCGTGCTTGCTACGGGCGGTGGAGCGGTGCTGTCGGAACACAACCGGCGTCTACTCGTTGAGCACGGCACCGTCGTCTACCTGCGAGCCGCGCCGCGTGATCTGTGGTTCCGGACGCGCCATGACCGGAATCGGCCGCTTCTGCAGACCGCCGATCCGCTGGGAAAGCTTCAGCAACTGTTTGAGCAACGCGATCCCCTGTATCGGGAAATTGCGCATGTCATTATCGACACCGGCAATCAAAGCGTGGGCTTGCTTGCGCACAAGCTCGAGTCGCGCCTGGTGCGACTGAAGGCCGGAGAGGGGCCACCGGTCGCGCATCGAGAAGCAACTTGACAATGGAGACGCTCACGGTTTCGTTGGGAGACCGCAGTTACCCGATTCACGTGGGGACCGGCCTGTTGAATCGCCCGGAATTGATCACCGCTCACCTTCCACAACCTAAAGTTGCCGTAATCTCGAATACCACGATCGCGCCTCTATATATCGCGCCGTTTGAACGCGCCTTACGAGCTCGAGATGTCGAAGTCGTTTCGATCTTGCTCCCGGACGGCGAAGCGTACAAGACCACGGAGACCCTGAATGCCGTCTTTGACGACCTGATTGAACAGCGCTGCGAGCGCGAGACTGCAATACTGGCCCTCGGCGGTGGTGTCGTCGGCGATCTTGCGGGCTTCGCGGCTGCGACCTACCAGCGCGGTGTGCCGTATATTCAGCTTCCAACCACCCTGCTCGCGCAGGTCGATTCCGCCGTAGGCGGCAAGACTGCCATCAATCACCCGCGCGGAAAGAACATGATCGGCGCGTTTTATCAGCCGCTTGCGGTGATCGCGGATACGGATACGCTCAGCAGTCTGCCCGATCGGGAACTCGCCGCCGGCGTTGCCGAGGTCATCAAGTATGGCCTCATCAGGGATCAGGCTTTCTTTGACTGGCTGGAAGCGCATATTGAGCGGCTTGCTGCACGCGAGCCTGAAGTGCTTACGCACGCGATTGTTACGTCGTGCCGCAATAAAGCGGAAATCGTGGCGCTGGACGAGCGCGAGACCGGCCTGCGCGCCCTGCTCAATTACGGTCATACCTTCGGTCACGCCATCGAAGCAGGTCTCGGCTTTGGTCAATGGCTCCATGGCGAGGCGGTCGCGTGCGGCATGGTGCTCGCTGCACGGCTATCGGAACGTTTGGGGCTCATAGATTCACATGAGCTCACTCGAATCATCGATCTACTCGCACGTGCGTGCCTTCCCGTCGACCGGCCCGATCTCGGTATGGATCGCTATCTCGAGCTTATGGGCCACGATAAGAAAGTTCAGAGCGGCAAAGTGCGCTTTGTTTTGCTCCGTGGAATCGGGGAAGCGTTTGTCACGGATAACGTGCCCCCATCGGCGCTTCGTGCAGCACTCGATTACCCGCCGAATGGTTGAGCGAGCACCGTACGCTGCTGATCCGGGCGGGTCTCGGGGACGCCGCTTTCGCGAGCCGCCGCCCCGGGGTCGCAGCGAATTTCAGCGCGATCGCGACCGCATTATTCATTCGACCGCCTTTCGGCGCCTCGAGTACAAAACACAGGTGTTCGTGAATCATGAGGGAGATCTTTTCCGCACCAGGCTTACGCACAGCCTGGAGGTCGCCCAGATCGGCCGCTCGGTCGCGCGCCGGCTGCGTCTCGATGAAGACCTCACCGAAGCCATAGCGCTTGCTCATGATCTCGGCCACACGCCGTTCGGACACGCCGGGCAGGATGCACTTGATACCTGCATGAAGCCGTACGGGGGCTTTGAACACAACCTGCAAAGCCTGCGCGTAGTTGATGTGCTGGAACAGCGGTACGGCGGATTCGACGGCTTGAATCTGACTTTTGAGACCCGGGAAGGGATTCTCAAACACTGTTCCCTCCGGGCAGCGCGAGCGCTCGGTGAAGTGGGCGCACGCTTCATCAAAAAGCAACGGCCGTCGCTCGAAGCCCAGATCGCCAACCTCGCCGACGAGATCGCCTATAACAACCATGACGTGGACGATGGGCTACGCTCGGGACTGTTGACGCTCGACGGGCTGGCGGAGATTCGCATCTTCTCGCGCCACATGAACGCCGCTCTACAAGACTTTCCCGGTCTGCGCGGCCGGCGACTGGTGCACGAGACGGTTCGCCGCATGATCGATACGCTCGTCACCGATCTCATCCACCAGACCGAGCGAAATATCCGCGCTCATGCGCCCAAAGATCTGGATGGCGTTCGCCGGGCGCCTGCGCTGGTCGGTTTCAGCAAAGCGGTACAGAACGAGCAGCACGAGTTGAAGCGATTCCTGAGGCTCAACCTGTACCAGCATTATCGGGTCGCGCGCATGAGCGCTAAGGCCCGGCGCACCATTACCGATCTCTTCCAAGCCTTCATGTCCGACCGGCGGCTACTCTCGCCTGAGTTCCAAGTGCGCGCGTCGGACGACGCGCCGCGTTCCATTGCCGACTACATCGCGGGAATGACCGACCGCTACGCGATACTGGAGCACCGCCGCCTGTTTGCAATCGAGGAGACCGGACCACCGGTGTAAGCGCCCGCTTACGTCAATTTCGGGTTGTGGCAAGCCCTTGAAGCAGGTAGACTAAACGGCTTTCGCAAATTTCTTGGTCCGCGTGCCGGCATGGTTTGCTGCTTTGCAGCATTCGGCATGTCTGCCCACCGCTGTCGCCGCGAGGAAAGCGTGATGAACCACCACCCCAGTCTGCCAGCGCCACAGGGTTTGTATCACCCCATGCACGAACATGACGCGTGCGGCGTAGGATTCGTCGCGCACATCAAAGGCCGCAAGAGTCATGGCATCGTCGAGCAGGGCCTGCAGATTCTGCGCAATCTGACCCACCGCGGCGCCGTCGGCGCCGATCCCAAAGCGTCGGACGGCGCAGGCATTCTCGTTCAGGTACCGGACCGGTTGTTTCGGGACGAAATGGCAAAGCAGGGCGTCAAACTGCCTCCCTTCGGGCAGTACGGCGTCGGCATGGTATTTCTGCCGCGTGAACCGGCGTCGCGTCTTGCGTGCGAGTACGAGATCGAGCGGGCGATCAAGGACGAGGGACAAGTGCTGCTCGGTTGGCGGGATGTCCCCGTGGAGAACACGGACCTGGGCGAATCAGTAAAGCTCGTCGAACCCGTGATACGTCAAGTGTTCGTCGGCCGCGGCGCCGGGGTTACCGTCACCGATGCGCTCGAAAGAAAACTCTACATCATACGCAAGAGTGCCGGTCACGCCATCCAGTCGCTCAGGCTCGCCCATGGCAAGGAATTCTACGTGGCCTCCATGTCCGCGCGCACCGTGGTGTACAAGGGCATGCTGCTGGCACATCAGGTCGGCGAATACTACAGCGATCTGCGCGATCCGCGCGTGGTGTCTGCGCTGGCTCTCGTTCATCAACGCTTTTCGACGAATACCTTTCCGTCGTGGAGTCTGGCGCACCCCTTTCGCATGGTCTGCCATAACGGGGAGATCAACACGCTGCGGGGCAACGTCAATTGGATCCGCGCGCGCCAGGGCGCCATCTCGAGCCCGATCCTGGACGACGATCTGAACAAGATCTGGCCGCTGATTTACGATGGACAGTCGGATTCCGCATCGTTCGATAACGCACTGGAACTGCTGGTGATGGGTGGTTACTCGATTGCCCACGCCATGATGCTGATGATCCCGGAGGCTTGGGAGAACCACACCCTCATGGACCCGAACCGGCGCGCGTTTTACGAGTATCACGCGGCGATGATGGAGCCGTGGGATGGTCCGGCTTCGATCGCCTTCACCGACGGACTGCGCATCGGCGCGACGCTGGATCGCAACGGACTCAGGCCCTCCCGCTATATCGTTACGCATGATGATCTCGTGATCATGGGATCGGAGTGCGGCTGCCTGCCTGTGCCCGAAGAGAAAATCGCCAAGAAATGGCGGCTGCAGCCTGGAAAAATGTTTCTCGTCGACCTAGAAAAGGGCCGCATCATCGACGACAAGGAACTCAAGGACACCCTGGCCTCGGCGAAGCCTTACGCGGAATGGATCGAGCGCATTCGGATCAAGCTCGACGATCTGCCCGCACCAAGCGAGCGGCGCGCGACCTCGTCCGCGGCGCTGCTGGACCGGCAGCAGGCTTTTGCCTATACCCAGGAGGACGTCAAGTTTCAGCTCGCGCCGATGGCGACAAGCGGCGAGGAGCCGGTCGGGTCTATGGGCAACGACTCGCCGCTCGCGGTGCTGTCCTCGAAGAACAAGACGCTGTATCACTACTTCAAGCAGCTTTTCGCGCAGGTGACGAATCCCGCGATCGACCCGATCCGCGAGGAACTGGTCACCTCCCTCGTGTCCTTCATCGGGCCCAAGCCGAACCTGCTCGGCATCGATGAAATGAACCCGCCGCTGCGGCTCGAGGTCAGCCAGCCGGTGCTGGACATCGGGCAGATGGAGACCGTCCGCCATATCGAGAAGTACACCGACGGCAAATTCCGCTCGTTCGAGCTGGACATTACTTACCCCTGCGCCTGGGGCAAGCAGGCCATCGAAGCGCGGCTGGCATCGCTCGCCGCGCAGGCCGAAGACGCGGTTCGATCCGGCTTCACGATCATCATCCTGTCCGACCGCAAAATGGACCGGGAGCACGTGGCGATTCCGGCGCTCCTCGCGCTCTCCGCGATCCATCAACACTTGGTTGGAAAGGGGCTGCGCACCTCCACCGGGCTCGTAGTCGAAACCGGTTCGGCGCGGGAAGTGCATCATTTCGCGCTGCTCGGCGGCTACGGGGCGGAAGCGATCCACCCTTATGTGGCGTTCGAAACGCTGATCGAGCTCGCCGAACAAGGACAATTGGGCGACATCGACGGCGAGAAGGCTTGCAAGAACTTCATCAAGGCGCTGGGCAAGGGCCTCAAGAAGGTCATGTCCAAGATGGGAATCTCGACTTACATGTCCTATACCGGCGCACAGATCTTCGAGGCAGTCGGGCTCGCGCGATCGCTGGTGGACAAGTATTTCACCGGGACGGCCTCGAACGTCGAAGGGATCGGTGTGTTCGAGGTCGCCGAGGAGACTCTGCGCATCCACGCTGCTGCATTCAGTCCCGATCCTGTGCTGGCGCAGGCGCTGGATACAGGAGGAGAGTATGCCTGGCGGCTTCGCGGCGAAGAACACATGTGGACGCCGGATGCAATTGCAAAACTGCAGCATTCGACACGTCAGAACGCCTATCAGACGTACAAGGAGTATGCGGCCATCATCGACGACCAGTCGAAGCGTCACATGACGTTCCGCGGTCTTTTCGAATTGAAGCTGAGCCAATGCACGCCCGTTCCGATCGAGGAGGTTGAGCCCGCCAGTGAAATCGTGAAGCGCTTTTCCACCGGCGCAATGTCCCTTGGATCGATATCCACTGAAGCGCACACTACGCTCGCCATCGCGATGAACCGCATCGGGGGCAAGTCAAACACTGGCGAGGGCGGCGAGGATCCGCGTCGCTATCCCCCCATCGAAGCGGGGGAGTCGCTCATGTCGCGGCTGGGCGCGGAACGCGTCTATGTCGACATCCCGCTCGCCGCAGGTGATTCTCTGAAGTCCAAAATCAAGCAGGTCGCATCGGGCCGGTTCGGCGTGACAGCCGAATACCTGGCTTCGGCGGAGCAACTGCAGATCAAGATCGCCCAGGGTGCCAAACCGGGAGAAGGCGGTCAGCTTCCTGGCCGCAAGGTATCGGAATACATTGCCGAACTGCGCTACTCCACCCCGGGCGTGGAGCTGATCTCGCCTCCGCCGCACCACGACATCTATTCGATCGAGGACCTCGCGCAACTGATCCACGATCTCAAGAACTCCAACCCGGAGGCATGGATCAGCGTAAAACTCGTCTCCGAAATCGGAGTAGGGACCATCGCCGCCGGCGTGGCCAAGGCGAAATCGGACCACGTCACCATCGCAGGCCATGATGGTGGCACGGGAGCGTCGCCCTGGTCATCCATCAAGCACGCGGGCACGCCCTGGGAGCTCGGATTGGCCGAGACCCAGCAGACGCTTGTTCTCAATCGGCTGCGTGGCCGGATAGCGGTACAGGTCGACGGCCAGATGAAGACCGGGCGGGACGTGATCATCGGCGCACTCCTCGGCGCCGACGAATTCGGCTTTGCGACTGCGCCCCTCGTGGTCGAAGGCTGCATCATGATGCGCAAGTGTCACCTGAATACCTGTCCGGTCGGGATTGCGACACAGGATCCCGTGCTGCGCAAAAAATTCGCGGGCAAGCCCGAGCAAGTGGTGAATTACTTCTTTTTCGTTGCGCAGGAAGTGCGCGAGCTGATGGCCCAGCTTGGCGTGCGCAGCTTCAACGAACTCATCGGTCGCGGCGATTTACTCGACATGAAGAGCGGCATCGAGCACTGGAAGGCGAAAGGCCTGGATTTCACGAAGATTTTTCATGTGCCCCGGATGCCGCTCCAAGTCGCGCGCTATCGTCGCGAGACGCAGGATCACAGCCTGGAGAAGGCACTGGACAACCGGCTGATCGAGCTGGCAAAACCCGCATTGGAACGCGGTGAGAAAGTTGCGATCGATACACCGATCCGCAATACGAACCGGACGGTGGGCACGATGCTCTCCTGGCAAGTGGCCAAACGCTATGGTCACGAGGGACTGCCGGACGACACCATACACATCCGGCTTGCGGGCTCGGCCGGGCAAAGCTTTGGTGCGTTCCTGGCTCGCGGCGTAACGGTCGACTTGGTCGGCGACACCAACGACTATTGCGGCAAGGGCCTTTCAGGCGGCCGCATTTCCGTGCAACCGTCTCCCAAATTCGCCGGCGACCCCGCCGAAAACATCATCACCGGCAATGTCGTGCTCTACGGGGCGATCTGCGGTGAAGCGTACTTCCGCGGCGTTGCAGGTGAGCGTTTTGCCGTTCGGAATTCCGGCGCGTCGGCGGTTGTGGAAGGGGTGGGCGATCATTGCTGCGAATATATGACGGGAGGTACCGTCGTCGTGCTGGGACAGACGGGGCGAAACTTCGCTGCCGGGATGTCGGGCGGCGTTGCGTACGTTTTGGATACGGATGGTGAGTTCATCAAGTACTGCAATACCGCCATGGTCGATCTGGAGGCCGTGCTGCCGGAGTCCGAGCAGCGGATTAAAGTGGCGCAGAGGCTATGGCATATCGGGGAATGCGACGAGGTGCTGTTACGGCGCCTTATTGAAAGGCATGCCCGATACACCAATAGCCGTCGTGGCCGCGAAATTCTCGACAATTGGACAGAGTTTCGTGCACGCTTTGTGAAGGTTTTCCCCAAAGAGTACCGGCGTGCCCTGAAGGAACTTGCGGCTGTCCAACGCAAGGTCGCGGCGTAACGATGCGACGCCGGACTCCGTCTGCACCGTGCTGCGTGGTGCGTACCGATCACTGTCGTAACGAATTACTTTAGCGAGCATGGGAAAGATCACCGGATTCATGGAGTACCGCCGCATCGAAGAAGCGCACGAAGCGCCCGAGCAGCGCAAGCGGCACTTTCGCGAGTTCATCCCGCGCCTGACCGATGAGCAGGCGGGAGTGCAGGGCGGGCGCTGCATGGATTGCGGCATCCCGTTCTGCATGAGCGGATGCCCGGTTAACAACATCATCCCGGATTTCAATGACCTCGTTTACCGGCAAAGCTGGAAAGCCGCGATCGAGACGCTGCATTCGACCAACAATTTTCCCGAGTTCACCGGCCGGATCTGCCCCGCTCCGTGCGAGGAAGCGTGCGTGCTGCGCATCATCGACGATCCGGTAGGCATTAAATCGGTAGAGCACGCGATCATCGATCGTGCCTGGGAAGAGGGTTGGGTCCAGCCACAACCGCCCCAACGCGGCAGCGGCAAGCGAGTGGCAGTGGTCGGTTCCGGTCCCGCAGGGCTCGCCTGCGCGCAGCAACTCGCGCGCGCAGGACATGCTGTGACGGTGTTCGAAAAAAACGACCGCGTCGGCGGCCTGCTGAGATATGGCATACCGGACTTCAAGCTGGAAAAGTGGGTCATCGACCGGCGCGTCTCACAGCTCGAGATGGAAGGCGTCCAGTTTCGCACCGGGGTATACGTGGGCATGGAGCGCCCCGGCAAGGGTGTGTGCGACTGGGCAAGTGAGGTTATCAGTGCCCCGCAGCTC
>DATFGD010000567.1:0-4341 GCA_035249725.1 Burkholderiales bacterium | reverse complement strand
TTCATCCCTTAGCTCGGCAAGTTGGCCGTACGAAAAGACATAGTGGCGCGCGACGGGACGCGTCTGCAAGGGCTTGTCGACTAACGCGAGGCGGATAAAAGCGTACTCGGTTCCCGGGATGATGTTGACTTCGTATCCCATGACCGAAAACGCCGCATGTTTGTCAGAATTCATGGAAACGGCTCCGAGGAAGCGGGGTTGTTTTTACTGTAGCGCGCAGGCTGGGCCACTATTCGAGCCCGGCAATGAGCTATGTGGCGTGGGGCTTGCAAGTCGACAGGTACCACGGCCAGATGCGCCGAATCGGTTGCCCGGCTCAGTTTTTTTCAACCGATCGGCTCTGCCCGAAAGCACACTGGCGCCTTGGGGGAATGGATCTTATGTGTGTTGGGAGTAGCCTATATCCGTTCGGCGTGTCCCAAAGCCAGGACTTGCCGTTGGGCGTATTTTGATATGGGGCGGGTTACTGCGATAAATGAAGCGGCCT
Source organism: Burkholderiales bacterium (assembly GCA_035249725.1). Lineage (GTDB taxonomy): Bacteria > Pseudomonadota > Gammaproteobacteria > Burkholderiales > SG8-41 > DSOT01. Next base: position 3,854 of record DATFGD010000567.1, on the reverse strand, counting down.
GAAGACGAAGAAGCCCGCACTTTCGTGCGGGCGCTGCTCGCCGCTGTCGTGGTTTTTGCAAAGCCACTTTTCTGGATCGCGGTCATATTGGCGGTGCTGGTGCTGATACTCGCTGAGCCATTAAGTTGACCTGTCATGTGCGCGCAATGACGCCGATGTATTTTTTGGCTATGCCGCTTGTACGATACGCCCTCGCTTTTTTCACCTTACTCGCACTTCTGTCCAACTGACTGTATTACCGTTTTTTCCGCCAGCGCCAGCTCGCCGTGCACTGATTCGAGCAAGTGGTACGCTGCCCGCATGCACAACGCAACGTCTTTACTCTCCTCGGTATCGAGGCCCCTCTGCGAAAGCTCCACCGCCTTTATAAGCGCCTGCACTTTGGTAACGTTCATCCGGAGCGACCTGAGCTTCTGTTTGTCCATGTTGTTATTCTCCCCATAGAAAGCCGCCGCCTCGAAGAGTGAGGACCCGGTTGTTTGTACGCATATGAATGGAAGCCCGAGTTTACACCGCGGCCGCTCGCTTGACCCGTCGCGGGGCCATGCTCTACCCTGCAACCGACCTTCGGTCGTGATGAAACTCGAGTCCACATCGCAGCAATACGGAGCGCCAGAATGCGGATAGGCATCATCGGCGGCGGCACCATTGCACGCCTCTTCCTGGAACATGTAAAACGGGGGGATCTTGGGGATGCGAACGTCATCGCGATTCTGGGCCGCAGTGCGGCATCGAGCGGCGCAACCCTTGCGCAAGAATATGGTGTCGAGTTCGTCACCACGTTGGAAGCACTCATCGAGCGGCGTCCAGAGGTGGTGGTGGAGGCCGCTTCGCACGATGCGGTACGGGCACACGGCGCCCCGCTGCTCGCCCGCGGTATCGCCTTGATCGTGCTTTCCGCCGGCGCCCTGTGCGATGACGTGTTGCGCGAAACGCTCGAGGCGGCGGCCCGCGAAAGCGGTGCGCTGCTCTACGTGCCCTCCGGCGGCATTGGCGGACTCGATGCGCTGAAAGCGGCGTGCCTCGCGGGTGTGGATACCGTAACGATCGCGGTCACCAAACCGCCCGCGGCGTGGAAGGGCATACCGTACGTGGCAAAACTCAAGGTGGATCTCGACCGGCTGCGCGAGCCCCGCGTGCTGTTCGACGGCAGCGCCCGTGAGGGGGTGCCGCACTTTCCGGCCAACGTCAACATCGCCGCAGTGCTCGCGCTTGCCGGAATCGGCTTCGATCGCACACGGCTCAAGGTCGTAGCCGATCCCACGCTCACATACAATACGCATTTCATCGAGGTGAAGGGCGCGAGCGGAAACGTCAGCGTGAAGCTCGAGAACGTTCCGGCGCCGGAGAATCCCAAGACGGCGTGGCTCGCCTGCTATAGCGCGCTCGCCGCGCTTAAGGCGGCGAAAAATCCCGTTCGGTATGGCACTTGAAAGTTAACCAGGTGGGTCAGGATGCCTGATCTTTACGTCCCCGGCACGCGCGAAGCGGAAGCGATTCGCCAGCGCTATCTCAAGGTGGACGCCTCCACGGTGGCCGACGTGCTGGACACATTGGGTTACTTCCATCAGGGGATCGCACCGGCGTTTGCGCCTTACCCTCCAGGCGCCGCGAAGCTCGCCGGCTGGGCCTACACCATCTGCGGCGAGATGCGCCCTTATGCCGGCGGCGGCGATCCTGACAAAATGAAAGCGGTGGACGGCATCCAATCCGGATGCGTGAGCGTGTGGAGCGGTTCGGGGGAAGGCATTTGCTTCTTTGGTGAGCTGATTGCGCTCGGCATGAAGCTCAGAGGCTGTGCGGGCGCGCTGGTGGACGGCGGCATCCGAGACATCGAATGGATCGCCAAACAGCAGTTTCCGGTTTACGCGCGCTATCGCACGCCGGTGCAATCCATCGGCCGCTGGAAAGTGACGGCATGGCAGGTACCCGCGTATTTATCCGGCGCGACCAAGCAGCACGTCATCGTCAATCCCGGCGACTTCGTTCTCGGCGATACCGATGGCGTGATCGTGGTGCCGTGCGACGTGATCGATAAGGTGCTCAACGAAGCCGAGCGCCTCACCGCGACCGAGTCACGCATCCGCGCGGAGCTCGATGCCGGCGCAACGCTCGAGCAGGTGCTCGCCAAGTACGGGCACGTCTGATGAATCTCATATGCAAGCGTTACTTCTGAACGCGCATCCATGAAGCCCGGCAACCTGCTTATCATCATGTCCGACGAGCACAACCCGAAAATCATGGGGTGCGCGGGACATCCGGTCGTACAGACGCCGAACATCGACGCGCTCGCAGCGGCCGGCACGACGTTCACCAGCGCTTACACGACTTCACCGGTCTGCGTGCCCGCACGTGCAGCGTTCGCGGCGGGCAAATATGTGCACCAGATCGGTTACTGGGACAATGCGGATGCCTACGAGGGCGCGATTCCGAGCTGGCACCATCGGCTGCGCGACCGCGCGCACTACGTCGCATCCATCGGCAAGCTGCACTTTCGCGGACAGCAGGACGACGACTACGGCTTCAGCGAAATGCAGATCCCGATGCAGATCATCGAAGGCAAGGGCGATCTGATGGGGCTCGTGCGCAACGATCTGCCCGAGCGGGGACTCTCCTGGAAGATCGCAAAGCTCGCGGGCCCGGGCGAGACGCCGTACACCGCCTACGACAGGGATATTTGCACCCGCGCACAGATCTGGCTTCGCGAAGAAGCGCCGAAGCATACCGAGCGCCCGTGGGTGCTCTTCGTTTCGTTCGTGTGCCCGCATTTTCCGCTGGTCGCACCGGCCGAGTTCTATTACCGCTACGCGCCGGACCAGGTGAAGCTGCCCAAACAGTATCGGCCGGATGAACGCCCGCAGCATCCCTACCTTCGCGATTACGCATCGAGCTTCGTCTACGACCGCTATTTCGATCCGGAAAAACTCTCCCGGGCGATCCGCGCGTATTACGGCCTCGTGAGCTTCGTGGACGACAACATCGGAAAGATCGTGCGGGTGCTGGGCGAGACCGGTCTCTCAGGTAACACGCGCGTCATGTACACCAGCGATCACGGCGACAATCTCGGCGCACGCGGGCTGTGGGGCAAATCCACCATGTACGAGGAAGTCGCGGGCGTGCCCCTCATCGTCAACGGACCGGGCGTGCCTGCCGGACGGCGCGTGGCGACGCCGGCGAGCCACGTCGATACGTATCCCTTCATCATGCAGTGCGTGGACGAGGACCGACCGGAAATGTACGACGGCCACCCGGGCCATTCTCTGATGGCGCTGGCCGAGGGGCTGAAGCCTGAGCGCAACGTGCTCTCGGAGTATCACGGCATGGGCTCGACGACCGCTGCGTTCATGATCCGGCACGGGCGCTACAAGTACGTGCATTACGTCGCATATTCGCCGCAGCTCTTCGATCTGGAAACCGATCCTGAGGAACTGACCGACCTTGCCGGCGACCGGGCTCACGCCGCCGTTCTGCAGGAATGCCGCGAGCGGCTCTACCGCATCTGCGATCCCGCGGAAGTCGATGCGCGCGCAAAGCGGCGTCAGGCCGAGCTATTGGAAATGAACGGCGGGCGGGAGGCCGTGATCAAACGCGGCGACCTCGGCTTTTCACCGCCTCCGGGCTATCCTGTCGTGCTGGGGTAGTTCTTTTTGCAACGCTCAAACGAGGAGGAGGCCGCGATGAGAAACCCTCGCCTTGCTCTTGTCACGATCTGCGCCCTGGCACTTGCGTTCAGCGCTCATCACGCCGGGTCCCAAGGTAAGGCCAAGGATATGGGGCCTCAGTTTCCCGAGCGTCCGATGCGGATGCTGGTACCGTTTGCAGCGGGTGGCAATACCGACATACTTGCCCGGGCG
>DATFGD010000566.1:0-3809 GCA_035249725.1 Burkholderiales bacterium | reverse complement strand
CTGCGCAAGAAAGCGCGCTTCGCTGGGATCGCTCACCGCACCCGTCGCGAGCAGACCTCCGAGCAGGACTGCGGCGCTTTCGATCTCCCCCATGTCTTCCAGTATGAATACGTGCATCTGGCGCGCCCAACTTGGGGCGCCGGGTGCGAGTCGCGCAATGTCCCCGGCATAGCGCAGTGCGAGCCGCTTATCGCGGAGCCGATGTTTTGCGACGAGTGTTGCGTGGGCAACCCAACGCCAGCGACGCTCCGGGTCCTCGTGAAACTTCGCGTGTACAAACTCGAGCATCAGACGCTGTCTGGCCTCGTCCGGCACCTGAGCGTAAAGGTGGGCTGCCATCAGCAGCGGGTACTGCGTGTCGGGGTCCAGCTTCAGTATGGTCTCCAGCCAGCGCACGACCCGCGGGTAATCCAGGTCACGGAACGGGATGCTCACGCCCGGCTGATTATCGAAGGCCTGCAAATACAGCGTCAGGAGTTGGGCCGCAGCAATCGGCTCATCGAGCGTTGCGAGTTTTACCACTGACGGTGTCGCCGGCGCAGGCAGCGCTTCCGAGCTCGCTCGAGGCGGAGCTGCGTTCGCTCGCCAGGCGATGTGCAGCGCAAGCATGAGCCCGAGCAGCAGCCACACCGGCCACGGCACGGCCAGTATGGTGCGATCTGGCGTGTGAGACGTCATGCTTGCATGGCTCAAATGTTCTTGCGATAGAAATCGAACGTGGCCGCGGCACCGAGCAGCACGATATAGAGGACGCTTTGTCCGACCAACGCGCCAAAGGCGGTCCACGTCGGCGGCTGACTGATGAGCCATACCGTCTGCGTCCACGTGTCGAGGGCAGGCATGACGAGCGCCAGTCCATCCGCCAAAAGCTGTGACGCATAATGCGCCGGAGAATCGGCACCCGTCATGGGATGCGCGCTCATGAGACGAATCGCCGTCAGGGTGCGCGCGAGCAGGTAGAATGCCACCACGAAGCTTGCGGCCGCCAATGGCTGGCGGAAGGTGACGCTGCAAAAGAGCGCGAGCGCCATGACGATGCCGATTTCGAGCGCGAGGGACAAACTCCACTTGAGCACGGCGTGCAAGGGGGCCAGAATGACGAGCGGAAGCGTTGCCACCGCCGCGACCGCGATGCCGGCCAGCAGAAAGCCGGCAAGCTTGCCGACGATATAATGACTGCGCGGCAGGTCGAGCGCGAGTGCAACGTCGAGCCCCTTGTCGTTGAATTCTCGGGTCACGCTCGCAAGGACATATATTGCAGCGATGAAAATGCAGGCGAATCGCGTGCTTGCCGCATAGATGCCGATCTGCATCCGGCCGCTTTCGGTGATCGCGATGGCGCTGACAAAAATGCTCGCCACACCGAGCAGCGCAACGACAACGATCAGCAAGTGGGGCAAACGGGTGCGGACCGCTTCGAGCAGCGTGTAGCGGGCAATGGTAGCGATCTGGTGAGTCAAGGGAGGTCTCGCCACGATGGACCAAGAGTATAGCGAAACTGTGCCCGGCGCCGCGCCGACAGGCGGCCGCATGAACGCGTTCGCGATCCTGGCGAAGCGACTGATCACCGCGCATCCTCAATGGTCCATCGCCTCGATGCTGTTCGCGCTCCACGCCGCGCTCGCGTGGGGCATCGCGGAATGGTGGATGTCGGGCGCGCTGCTCGCCCACTTCGGTTTGTTTCTGCTGTGGCAGCCGGTCTGGCGCGGCGAACAGGAGATCGAGCCGCGCCATGCCGTTCTCGTCGCGCTTGCCGGTTTTGTCCTTGCCGCCTGGGCCAGCTGGTGGCTGATCGGCGTCTGGCTTGCCGTGCTGTTTGGCTTGATCGGCGGCTCCGTGCCGGGCATCGGGGACCCCCGGCAGCGCCGCGTGTCGATCCTCGCGGCGTTCTACGTGCTGTCGATGCTGCTCATGTGGGTAGTGCCCCACCTCTTTGCTGACGAGGTGCCGAACGCGGCCCACACGCTGCTGGTGCGCTACGGCCTGCTCGCCATTCCCATCGCCATCATGCTGATGCGGTTCGAGTCGCGCCGCTCCGAAGCGCCGGTAGCTGTGGACCTCTTCTACAGCGTACTGCTGTTTCTTCTCGTCGTCGTGTTGGTGCTGGGCAGTTTCGTCGTCAAAGTCGTGAGCCACGGCCAGTATCCCATCGCATTGGCCCAAACGCTCTTCGTGATTGCACTGCTTTTAGTAACGCTGTCCTGGCTGTGGAATCCCCACAGCGGCTTTACCGGCATCGGTCACATGCTGTCACGCTATGTGATGAGCCTCGGCCTGCCGTTCGAACGCTGGGTTCAGCAGCTCGCGACATTCGCCGAACGCGAGTCGCAACCGCAGCTCTTCCTCGGACAGGCGCTGCAACACATGTTGCGCCTGCCATGGGTGTGCGGCGTGCGTTGGGAGACGCGGCACGGACAAGGCGAATTCGGCGAGTCCTCCGAGCACATGGCCGCTTTTTCCGTCCACGATCTTACGCTTAAGGTGAGCACGCGCTGGCCGCTTTCCCCCGCAGTCCTGCTCCACTTGCGACTCCTTGCCCAGATGGTCGGCCATTTTTATGACGCGAAGCGCCGCGAACAGATCCAGCGGCAGAGCGCGTACACGCAGGCGGTTTATGAAACCGGTGCGCGGCTCACGCACGACGTCAAAAACCTGCTGCAATCCCTGCGCTCGCTGTGTTCCGCGGCTGAGAGCAGCGATGCGGGCCAGGCGGCGGCACTGCAGGCGTTGATGCAGCGCCAGTTGCCACAGATCACCCAGCGGCTCAATGCGACGCTCGACAAACTGCGCACGCCGCAGCAGGTCGACGCCGATCAGGTTGACGCACTGATCTGGTGGGAAGGGTTCGTGCAGCGTTACAGCGCGCGGGGCGTGCAGTTTAACGCGGACCGCATGGTTCGGAACGCAAAACTGCCCGCGGAGCTTTTTGACAGCGTCGCCGACAACCTCATCGAAAACGCGCTTTCCAAGAACACAAGCGGCGAGCCGGTGCAGGTCGCGGTCGAGTTCTCTGCCGCGGGCGGCGGCATCCTTTCCGTGTGCGATAGCGGCGCGCCGGTCGCTCGAAATATTGCCGCGCGGCTGTTCGATGCAGCCGTGCCCTCGCAGACCGGCCTCGGCATCGGCCTCTACCACGCGGCGAAGCAGGCGGAACGGATGGGTTATCGCCTGGAGCTGCGCGACAATGAGCCGGGCAGAGTCTGCTTCATGCTGAGCCGCGTCACTGTCGCGCTCAGGGAAGCTGCCCCGCAGCGATCAGCCGGTTGAAGAGCGGGCTCGTTCCAATCCAGGTTACGAGATCGTCGAAGTCCGAAACGGCTTCATTGCTCCAGTCGCGGCTCACAAAAATGCGATCGGCGCTGCCGCCGTTGGGATTCGGATTCTCGGCTTCATGCGTGCTCGTGCCCCCGGTTGGCGCATTGGCACCCACCGAGTAGATGACCGCCATCGCGTTCGACGAAAGCGCGACCGCCGTCCCGCAGTTCGTACCCGCATTGACGCCGATCCCGCTGTTGCAAACGTAGAGAAATTGCGCAGCAGCGAGATTCGACAATCCCGCCGCGCTCATACCGCTGCTGCGTGTGAGCGGATTGGTGATGCCATTGACCGTCTGGTTCGATACCGCATAGCGTATGCGGTTCTGTGCGAGTCCCCAGCCGTCGAGTGCGTAGCCCTGAGTGTCGGTCGGGCTGAGTCCCAGGGCGGCAGCGGGCAGAAAGCCGTCAAAAAAATTTGAACAGTTGCCGTTGGCTGCGCTACCGCCTGCCGCAAAACTTTCGGCGCCATTGCTCGCCGCGGAAGCGGGACAC
>DATFGD010000565.1:0-2905 GCA_035249725.1 Burkholderiales bacterium | reverse complement strand
TGGGAAAAGTGTCGAAAAAAGGCCGTTCGTGCTGAGCTTCGAGCCTGTCCTGAGCCCTTCGACTCCGCTCAGGACAGGCTCAGTCGAAGGAAAGCATGAACGGCATTGGGAGTGCAGGCCGTTCATCCTTCGACTCCGCGTACGCTTCGCTCAGGACGAACGGCTGACTTTGATTCCGCTATGCTTCCCCAGACGAACGGTAGGTAGGTGATTTAGCCGCCCAGCATCGCGCCGTTCGCAATGCCGTTCGCGCGGGCGAATTCGCCGCCGGCAAGCTTCTTGCCGTCCTCGCCGCGTGCGCGCAGCACTTCGATCGTGCCGCCCTGTGCCGTGACTTTGAAGCTCTCGTCCGCCACGTCGGAGACTTCGCCGATTTTTCCGACCACGTCGGCGAAGCGCCGGAAGACGTGCTTGCGCGCGTCGAAGATCTGCACTTTCTTGCCGGCGAGCGTGGTCCACGCGCCCGGCGCGGGATTGCACCCACGAATGAGGTTATATACCTGCGTGACCGGTTTTGCCCAGTCGATCTTTGCTTCCGCGGCACGGCACCAGCCTTCGTAAGTCGCCTGCGATTCGTCCTGCACGACCTCGCGATGCTTGCCCGCGACGACCAGATCGGCCGCTTCCAGCATCGCCTTCACGCCCATGGGAAAGAGCTTGTCGAAGTAGATCGACCCCAGGGTGTCGTCGGGGCCTACGTCGCATTCCTTCTGGAGGATCACCGGACCCTCGTCGAGCCCGTCGGTGGGGCGGAAGATGGTGAGCCCGGTGCGGGTTGCGCCCTGGATGATGGGCCAGTTGATCGAAGAGGGCCCGCGATGCTTCGGCAATAGAGACGGGTGATACTGGATCGTGCCGTGACGCGGGATGTTGACGAATTCCTGCGGCGCGAACTGCAGCACGTAGGCCATGATGCCGAGATCGACGTTGAGGCCGCGCATCGCCTCGTGCGCCTCGGCGGCGCGCAGCGATTGAAACTGATGGACTTTGAGCCCTTTCTCCAGTGCCGCGGCCTTCAGGGGATCCACTTTGGCGCCCGCTTTTTCCGGCGCGCAAAAGACGCCCGCGACTTCATCGCCGCGGGCGAGAAACGCGTCGAATACCGCTTTTCCGTAGTCTTGCTGGCCAATGATCGCGATTTTCATGGTTGTCTCGTTAAAGCATGAACGGGGCCATCACACTTTGGCGGCTTTCTTCGGCGGCGCCGAAAAGGCACCGCCGCTCTTGAGCTTGCTCACCTGCTCCTCGCCGTAGCCGAGCACTTCCTTGAGGATCTCGTCGGTATGCTCGCCAAGGGTCGGGCTGCGCTTGATGACTGGAGGTGAAGCGGAAAGCTTGATCGGCATGCCTACGTTGTACCATTTGCCGCGCTGCGGATGGTCCAGCTCGACCCACATGTCGCGCCCGCGCACGTGCTCGTCGTTGGCGAGGTCATCGGTGCTCATGATCGGACCGCACGGCACGTCGAGCGGATTCAGGATCGCCATGAATTCGCGCTTGGTATGGTTGCGCGCAAACTTCGTGATGAGATCCCACATCTCGTTCTGGTTCTTGCGGCGGTCGGCGATTTTGGCGAACTTCGGATCCTGCGCGAGATTCGGCATTCCGAGATCGGGGCCGATCCGGTTCGCAAGCGCCTCCCACACCGCCTCCTGCACGACGACGTAGAGCCAGTCGTTGGGACCGTGCGGCTTGCAATGAATCGCATTGCCGAGTTGACCGCCCCCTGAATCGTTGCCGGCGCGCGGCACCGCGCCCATACCCTGCTCCGTCGCTACGGAATATTCGGACAGGTTGCCGCGCGTCAGGCGCTGGTGGTCGCGGAACTTCACCCGGCAGAGATTCATCACACCGTCCATCATGGCCACTTCGACGTATTGCCCCTGCCCGGTGCGGTTCGCCTGGTGCAGCGCTGCGAGCAGCCCGATCGCGAGATGCAACCCGGTGCCCGAGTCCCCGATCTGCGCGCCGGTGACAAACGGCGGGCCCTCGGGCACGCCCGTCGTGCTCATCGCGCCACCCATCGCCTGCGCCACGTTCTCGTAGGCCTTGAAGTCGGCGTACGGGCCCGAAGAGCCGAAACCCTTGATCGAACCCATCACGACTTTCGGATTGATCTGGTGGATTTTCTCCCAGGAGAAGCCCAGCCGGTCGAGCACGCCGGGACCGAAATTCTCCATGACGATGTCGCACTTCTTCAGGAGGTCGACGAACACCTGCTTGCCCTCGTTCGTCTTCATGTTGACGGTGATCGAGCGCTTGTTGCAGTTCAACATCGTGAAATAAAGGCTGTCCGCATTCGGCACGTCGCGCAACTGCCCGCGGGTCGCATCGCCCTGCGGCGGCTCCAGCTTGATCACGTCCGCACCCATCCACGCGAGCAGTTGCGAGCAGGTCGGCCCCGCCTGCACGTGCGTCATGTCGAGGATGCGGATTCCCTTGAGTGCTTCCATACTGATCTCCAGAACTCTGCGGCAGATGAAACGCTATCCGCCCTTGCTCAAGCGTTTGACTTCTTTTTTGCGCTTTGCGGATTCAGGCTCGTGATGCGACCGCTCTCCGTGCCGGCGGTTTCATCGATGACGGCATTGACGAGCGTGGGCTTGCGCGAGCGGATGGCTTCTTCCATGGCCTTGCGCAATTCGGCCGGGGTCGTGGCGTGGGCGCCGACGCCCTCGAAGGCCTCGATCAGCCTGTCATAGCGCGCACCTTTGACGAACACGGTCGGTGCCACATCCGGGCCGCCGCTCGGATTGACGTCGGTGCCGCGGTAAACGCCGTTGTTGTTGAAGACCACCACGCACACCGGGAGGTTATAGCGGCAGAGGGTCTCGACTTCCATGCCGGAGAAGCCGAAGGCGCTGTCGCTCTCGATCGCGATCACGGACTCGCCGCTGACCACGGC
>DATFGD010000564.1:0-2566 GCA_035249725.1 Burkholderiales bacterium | reverse complement strand
CGAATGCGGCGGCTGCCCACTCCAGATCTTGTTCATGCCTTTGTTATTTATTTTCACGCAGCAGTCAGGATGACTTTTTCTCTCGCATCGCCGCGCCATTCGTAAGATTCATGTAAGGCGCCATTGTTATGGTCGACGCGTAATGGAGCGAGCAGCAGCTCCGTAGTCGTTCTTTCCTCCTCGGAGGCCTGGCAGTAGCAGTCGTCTGTGCTGAGCGGGCGAATGCATTGGCCTCTTTCAACTCCGCCGGGGCAACCCACACTGCCCCGAGCGGAGATTTTTTTGCCCTGCAATCGCGATCCTTTGAAAGAATGTGTTGAAAATCCTCGAATAACGCGGTATTTTTAAAGCCACAGTGGAGGCGCGCGCTGGGCTGCGCCGAAGAACAACCAAAGGGGGAACCCTCTGAAACGGCTACTCATCGCGCTCATGGCGTGCGTTGTCTGGTCCGGCGCCGAGGCGGCGCAGCACGCACGCAAGACCCCCATGCGGGCTTCCCCGGCCCCTCATTCAATCGATGGCGACGCCGTAACAGCGGCGCGCGTGCCCGCGCTTAAGTCGGCTTCAGTGATGGTCGTCCGTCAGGACGACGGGCAGATGCTCTATGCCAAGAACGCCAATGCCGTCGTCCCGATCGCCTCGATAACGAAACTGATGACGGCGATGGTGGTGCTGGACGCCAAGCTGCCGCTCGGCGAGCACATTACCATAAGCACCGACGATATGGACGAGATCAAGGGTACGCGGTCGAGGCTCAAAGTGGGGAGCCGGCTTACGCGCCAGGATCTCCTGCGGCTTGCACTGATGGCCTCGGAGAATCGGGCAGCCGCCGCGTTGACCCGTGCCTATCCCGGCGGCACGCCTGCATTCGTGGCCGCGATGAATGAAAAGGCCATGGAGCTGGGCATGTATCGCTCGCGTTTCGTGGACGGTACCGGACTTTCCAGCGACAACGTGTCCACCGCGCGGGACCTCGTTGCGCTCGTGAAAGGCGCCTACCAGTATGCGCTGATCCGCGATTTCACGACGGAAACCGAATACACGGTCGAGGTTTCCAACGGCCGGACGCTGCGCTATCGCAATTCCAACCGCCTGGTGCTGAACGACGACTGGGAGATCGGTCTGTCCAAGACCGGATACATCAGCGAAGCCGGACGTTGCCTCGTGATGCAGACGGTGATCTCTGCGACGCCGCTTTTCATCGTGCTCCTCGATTCGTGGGGCCGGCTCACGCGGATAGGGGATGCGAACCGCATCCGCAAGTGGGTGGAAAGTAACGGTCTGCGGCCGGTTGTTGCGCGTCCTTAGCCCGCGCGGCGCCACACCCGCGTCGCCCTGAATAGCGAGTGGGTCTGTTCCCGACTTCGGAAGCAACTCGGCCATGGGCCAACGCAGCGGTTCTTATGCTTTCCACGATCTGAAGCCCGATACCGGCAGCTTCCTGGACGAGGTCGTCGCCGGCCTCGGGCAACCGCAAAAGGCCCTCAGCCCCAAGTATTTCTATGACGAGCGCGGCTGTGCGCTCTTCGAGCAGATCTGCGCGTTGCCCGAGTATTACCCGACGCGCACCGAAATGGCATTGATGCAGGCACATGCGCCGGAGATCTCGACGCTGCTCGGGCGGGATTGCGTATTGATCGAGTACGGCAGCGGCTCCGGGCGAAAAACGGTCGAACTGATCGAGCATCTCAAGCCAGTCGCCTACGTGCCCATCGACATCGCCGCTACGCAGCTCAACGCATTCGCGGAAGGACTCGCCGCGCGTTTTTCCGGGCTCAATATCGCGGCCGTGTGTGCCGACTATTCGCGTCCCTTCGCGCTTCCCGATATTGAGCGGCTGGGCGCGGGACGGCGCGTCGCCTACTTTCCCGGGTCGACCATCGGCAATTTTACGATCGATGACGCGCGGTCTTTTCTTCATCGCGCATGCTTGCTCACTGCACCGGGCGGGGCGATGCTGGTCGGTGTCGATCTCAAGAAAGAAGAGGCGCTCCTCCATGCCGCATATAACGATGCGCAGGGCGTGACGGCGGCGTTCAATCTGAACCTGCTCGCCCGGATCAATCGTGAACTCGGCGCCGACTTCGACCTTTACGCATTCCGGCATCATGCATTCTACAATCGCGACGCCGGCCGCATCGAGATGCATCTCGTGAGCCTCACCGATCAGCAGGTCGCATTGGCGGGACGAGCGTTCCGATTCCGCCGCGATGAGACGATACATACGGAAAACTCGTACAAGTATTCGGTGGAGGAGTTTCAGGCGCTGGCGCGCGAGGCCGGATTTGAAGCGGAACGCTGCTGGATCGATGCGGGGCGGCTTTTTGCGATACATTATCTGGTCGCTCGGGGGATTGTGGCGTAAGGCCGCCCATAACCTGAAAACTGACTTGCAGCCGTGCGCGGGAGGAACGATGCAAAAACCGCTGAGTTACGTGGCGCTGTGCGCCACGTTGCTATTCTCCGGCCTGTCGGCGGGGCAATCGTATCCCACCAAGCCGATCCGTTTCATCGTCGGCGTGCCGCCGGGCGGCGCCGCGGATTTCACCGCGCGCATCGTGGCGCA
>DATFGD010000563.1:0-3772 GCA_035249725.1 Burkholderiales bacterium | reverse complement strand
GGAATGCGTCGAAACGGTGCGGACCGTTTATCAGGGACGGCGCGACGTGCTATGCAGCGGGCTCAACGGGCTCGGCTGGGAGGTACACAAGGCCAAGGCGACGATGTACGTATGGGCGCCGATACCGGAACGCTACCGCAGTCTCGGTTCGCTCGAGTTTTCGAAGAAGCTGCTGGCGGAGGCGAAAATCGCCGTCGCGCCGGGCGTGGGTTTCGGGCACTACGGCGACGACCACGTCCGTTTCGCGTTGATCGAGAACGAAGCGCGCACGCGACAGGCGTTGAGAGGCATAAGGGACATGTTCCGCAAGGACGGCGTGCTGTGAAACCAATCAACGTCGGGCTGCTCGGCATCGGCACCGTCGGCGGGGGCACGTTCGCCGTGTTGAGACGCAACCGCGAGGAGATTGCGCGCCGTGCAGGTTGCACCATCGCCATGAAGATGGTGGCCGACAAGGATTTGAATCGGGCGAAATCGCTGGTGGGCGATCATGCGCTCGTGACCGCCGATGCGCATGAACTCGTGACCCGGCCGGACATCGATATCGTGGTCGAACTGATCGGCGGCACCACGATCGCCAAGGACCTGGTACTGAAGGCGATCGCCAGCGGCAAGCACGTCGTGACGGCGAACAAGGCGCTCCTCGCGCAGCACGGCAACGAGATTTTCTCCGCGGCGCAAAAGCGTGACGTGATGGTCGCATTCGAAGGCGCGGTCGGCGGCGGCATTCCGATCATCAAGTCGCTGCGGGAAGGCCTCACGGCGAACCGCATCGAATGGATTGCGGGCATCATCAATGGCACCAGCAATTTCATCCTGTCGGAAATGCGCGAGAAAGGCGCGGGCTTCGGCGATGTGTTGAAGGAAGCGCAGCGCCTGGGCTACGCGGAGGCCGATCCGACCTTCGATATCGAAGGCGTAGATGCAGCTCATAAACTCACCATCATGGCGGCGATCGGATTCGGCATTCCGATGCAGTTTCCCGCGGTTTACGTCGAAGGCATATCGAAGCTCACGCGCGAAGATATCGGGTACGCCGAGGAACTGGGTTACCGCATCAAACTCCTCGGAATCGCGAAACGCAAGCCCGGCGGCATCGAACTGCGCGTTCACCCGACACTCATTCCGACCCGGCGCCTGATCGCGAATGTCGAGGGCGTGATGAACGCCATCCTCGTGAAAGGCGACGTAGTGGGCCAGACCATGTACTACGGCGCTGGTGCGGGCGCAGAGCCGACCGCTTCGGCCGTAGTCGCCGACCTCGTCGATGTCGCGCGCATGTTGACCGCCGATCCGGAGCACCGTGTGCCGCACCTCGCGTTCCAGCCGGATCAGCTCTCCGATGTGCCCATCCTCCCGATCGGCGAAGTAGAGACCTCGTACTACCTGCGCCTGCGCGTATTGGACAAAACCGGTGTGCTTGCCGACATCACCCGCATTCTCGCCGATCTCGACATTTCGATCGATGCGATGATGCAGAAGGAGCCCCATGCCGGCGAGTCCGAGGTCGACATCATCATGCTGACCCATCAAACCATTGAGAAGCGGGTGAATGCGGCCATCACCAAAATCGAGGCGTTGCCCGTCGTATCGGGCAAGGTCACCCGCATTCGGCTCGAGCAGCTCGACGGCCGGCGCTAGACGGGCCCCGGTACATGGCAGCGAAGTACACCGGTTTGATCGAGAAATACCGTGATCGGCTGCCCATTTCTGCCGGCACGCGCGTCATTTCACTGAACGAGGGCGCGACGCCGTTGATCGAATTGACGAGCGTGCCGCGCATCGTGCGCAAAGCGGTGCGGCTGTATGCAAAGTTCGAAGGGCTGAACCCCACCGGCTCATTCAAGGACCGGGGCATGACCATGGCCGTCACCAAGGCGGTGGAGGCGGACGCGCGAGCCATCATTTGCGCCTCCACCGGCAACACTTCGGCATCCGCGGCCGCGTATGCCGCCCGTGCCGGCATTGCGTGCTTCGTGCTGATCCCGGAAGGCAAGATCGCGCTGGGCAAGCTATCGCAGGCGATGATGCACGGCTCGGTGGTGATTCAGATCCGCGGCAACTTCGACGACGGCATGCGGCTCGTGCAGGATCTTGCGCGCACCATGCCGGTCAACATCGTCAACTCCATCAACCCCTACCGGCTGCAGGGACAGAAAACGATCGCGTTCGAAATCATCGAGGCGCTGGGCGATGCGCCCCAGTATCATGCTTTGCCGGTCGGTAATGCCGGGAATATCACCGCACACTGGATCGGCTACTCGGAATCCGTCGGCGAGAAGACGCGCGCCTGCGCATTCTGTGGCGGAAACTGCGCCTATCACAGGGAAAGCATGGCGACGCGCCGGCCCGCCATGCTCGGTTACCAGGCGGCGGGCGCTGCGCCGATATTGCGCGGCAAGCCGGTGGAGAATCCCGAGACGATCGCCAGCGCGATACGCATCGGCAATCCGGTGTCGTGGCAGCAGGCGGTCGCGGCGCAGCAGGAATCGGGCGGGTGGTTCGCCGAATGCACCGACGAAGAAATTCTGCGAGCCCAGAAACTGCTTGCTGAAACAGAGGGCATATTCTGCGAGCCGGCCTCGGCGATCGCGCTCGCGGGGTTAATGAAGGACCTCGAGGCCGGGCGCATCCAGGACGGCAGCACCATAGTCTGCACGCTCACCGGACACGGTCTCAAAGACCCCGATACTGCGATTGCGCAGAGCGCAAGGCCGCTCTGCGTGGAGGCGGAGCTTCCGGCGATTGAGCGGGTGATCCGCGAGCATCTTCCCGGAGCCTGAATGAAGCGCCCAGCGGCCAAGTAACATCGAGCACGATCGACCTATAAGGGCGGCCGGGGCTTTGGCCCGTCTCTTCGCTGCGCTCTTTCCAAGCTTATTTCCCGGCGCCTCCTGGCAGCCTTGGTTCAGGTCTCGAACCGCATTGAGAGATCTGCCGCGGCGACATCCTTGGTGAGGCTGCCGATTGAGATCCGATCCACGCCCGTTTCCGCCACCGCACGTACGTTTTCCAGCGTAATCCCGCCGGACGCTTCCAGCTCCGCATGGCCCGCCGCGAGCCCCACTGCCGCGCGCAGCGTTCCGCTATCCATGTTGTCGAGCAATATCATGCGGGCGCCACAGTCCAGTGCGACCTGCAGTTGCTCCAGCGTTTCAACCTCGATCTGAATCCAGATCCCGGGCGGTGCAATTTTGCGGGCAGCGTCGAGCGCCGCCGCGACACCGCCGGCCGCGGCGATATGGTTCTCCTTGATCAGGATCCCGTCGTACAAGCCGATACGATGATTGACGCCCCCGCCGGTTCTTACCGCATATTTCTGAGCAAGACGCAGTCCCGGCAATGTCTTCCGCGTATCGACGATTGCAGCGCGCGTGCCCGCCACCGCATCGACATACCGGCGGGTAATCGTCGCCACCGCCGACAGGAGTTGCAGAAAGTTGAGCGCGGTGCGTTCCGCGGTCAACAGCGCCCGACTCGGACCGGTTAACGAACAGATCACTGTTCCGGGCGCCGCGCGGGCCCCTTCGGCGATGTGCCAGTTCACACGGATGCGGCGATCGAGCTGGCTATAGCAGGTTTCGAACCACGCCTGCCCGCAAACCACGGCATCGCCACGGGATACCACCGTGGCGGACGCTGCGCTGTCGGCAGACGTGAGGAGCGCCGTCAGATCGCCGCTGCCTACATCTTCAGCGAGTGCGGCGCGCACATTGCGCTCGATTTCTGCTGTCAGTTCCAACGATTTCCTCTATATTCGGAGAGGCCGATT
>DATFGD010000562.1:0-6703 GCA_035249725.1 Burkholderiales bacterium | reverse complement strand
CGAGCGCCGGACACAGGAAATCCATCAAACCGGCTATCCCAGCCCCGGCCATGCGCTAATGGTAGGCTACTCAGCGAGCCCGCTGCGCCCCGCTGGCGAGAGTGCCGACCGGCCGCACCGCGAACGTGCCGTGGTCGCGTTCCAGGTGGCAGCGTCGCCTGCGCCGGGCTCCGACCGATCCAAGACAGGGGCACAACAGCTCGGCGACTTCCACTCCGGTCATCGCCTCGCGGCGGGCGCGAGTGCCGCACCATAGGACGATGCGCGCCAATCCGCTCGTCACAGAAGTTCTGATCGGGCTTAACCGGCCCGGGAAGGCTCAACTCGATTATCTCGGCTTGCTGCTGCTGCAGGCGCTCGTAGTCTTCCTGTGGTGGCCCAAGGATGGAATCGCGCAGGCGCTCCAAAGCCAGCACACGCCCCGCACGCTGGTAGCGCTGGTCATGGCCGTTGGTGTGACTACGGCGTACTTTGCACTGCGTGCCGGTGCCGAGGAGATCGCGTTGCCCGGCCAGCGCGGACTGCGGGAATGGGCTCGTGCCCCTCTCCCGGCCGGTAGTATCCTCAGCGGCTACATCGTGGGACAGCTCGTTCACAGCCTGCACCTTGTGGCTTTGTCCTCGCCCCTGCTGTTGACGGCTTTCACCGTATCGGGGGGTGAATGGACCGCGCTCGGATGGTGCTTGGCCGCGGTGCTGGCCCAGGCGCTGTTCTACCGGCTGTGTGGCGCAATTACCCATTTGATTCTCGGACAGCATCGCGGTGTCGTGACCGGCACCATACGTACCATAATGGTGGTGGTATACGTTCCGGTCGGTTTGTTCGCGCCGGTCACCAGTCACCTGGCGCTTGCATACCGAACGCTCGGTGAGGACGTTCCTCCTCCACCGGCCATTGCCGCCATGCCGGATGGACTGGCTTTTGTGTTGATCTATGCAGGGCTCAGCGCGGCCGCGGCGCTCGCGGTGCATCGCCTGCTCCTCCGCGAGCGCGGCGTAGCAAACAACTCCGACGGGACGGGCATCGGCAAGGCTTTCACCGGATGAGCGACACGACTACCCCACGCACCGAGTGGTTCCGGCAGAGCGATCCCCTGCCGGCGCAGGAGCGCGTGCGCAGGGTGGTGGCGGCACTGACCCGCGCCCGCCGCCTGCAACTGCTGGCGGATCACGGATTGGGCGGTTTGCTGGCAGGTCTCGCAGCGGCGACGATTGCGGCGCTGGCAGTCCGGCTGGTGCCTTTGCCGTATTCACTCTGGCAGGTCGCGGGTGTTGCTATAGGCCTCGCGCTGGTGGCCGCACTGACAGTCGGCTGGCGGCGGCGTCCCGACGCCCTCGAGGTCGCCATCCGCGCCGATTTGATGCTCAGGCTCAAGCAGCGCCTGAGCACCGCGTGGGAGATCATGACCGTCCGCAAGGATGGTGCGCTGGCTGAACGGCTTGCCGTCGAGGCGGTCAAGGCGGAGCTTCCGGTTCGTCCCTGGCTCGTTTTTCCCTTGCGCGTGAACCGCTGGGGAATGCTGCTCCCGCTGCCGGCGGCAGCCCTGCTGCTGGTCAGCGTGCTGGACTTGAACAGAACCCAGCCGACGGTACCGCGCGAGGTGGATGAGCGGGTGGTGAGCGAGGGTCAGCGCCTGAGCGCGTTCGCGCGCGCGATGCAGGCGCGGGCGAAGCGCGACGCGCTTACGCGCAGCGCCACGCAAGCCGCAGGTCTGGAACGCCTTGGCGCGCGCATGGAGAGCGGCGCGCTCTCCCGCGGGCAGGCTCTCGAGCAGCTTCGTCAGATGGGTCGCGCGCTCGACCAGCAAAGCATGCAGGCACTGGAGGATGCAAGAGGGGCTTCCGCCGGCATCGAGCAGCCCCTCGGCGAGCGTGGGCGCGACCCGCCTGATGCCTCGGGCCTCACAGCGGGCGGGATGGCTGAGCGCACCATGAAGGGCGCCTCGCAGAGCGGCGATACGCGCGTGCCGTCGCAGGACAGGCTCGATAGTCTTGCGCGTTCCGGCGTCCCACGCCGCGAATTGGAAGAGAACATCAGGCGCAAGCAGGCTGTGGACGACGAAACAGCAAAGCAGGAGCTGCAGAAGCCTGGAGCGAGCGCGCGGGCGCTCAGGGATCACGAGGAACTGCGACGGGCACGCGAACAGGTGCGCCGTGCGCGGGAAAATCTCGATGACGCGCTGGCCGGGGTCGATGCCGGGGGCGGTTCGGCGACCGACATGGAATCGAATGAAGGTGAAGGCGATGAAACGCCCGAGGATAGGGCCGCGGACAAACGACGCGACGGCAAAAGGGCGGGCACCGCCCCGCGATACAAGTCGCGCGGCGATTCCAGCACCGCAGCCGAACCCCGCGAGTCGCCGCCTGAGTCTCATTCCGGGCCATCCGGACCGGTTATGAAACCCCAGGCCGAGATGCGCGAGGGCGAGGTGTTTTCATCGCAAGGGAAGGTTCTGCCCAGTCTAACGCGGCCAAACGTGGAGAACGTCGAGATGAGCCAAGAGTTTGCCTCGCAGGTGGAAGAAGTGCTTTCCAAAGATCATTACCCGGCCCACTACAAGGAATTCATACGCAGGTATTTCCTGAACCTGAGCCAAGGCGAGCAAACCCCGCAACCGCAACCACCTGGCAAGCGCGATGGACGCGATAAGTGACGTGCCGCGCCTCGCGCTCGCGCGCGAGCGGCTGGATGCGCTGAAGCGCCAGATCGAGCGGCGCATCGTCGGTCATCACGATCTCATCGAGGGCATCCTGGCCTGCCTGCTTTCCGGCGGCCATGTGCTTCTGGAAGGCGTGCCCGGGCTGGGTAAGACGCTGCTGGTGAAAACGCTGAGCGAAGCGCTGCATCTCGAGTTTTCCCGCATCCAGTTCACCCCGGACCTCATGCCTGCAGACATCATCGGCACTCAGGTCGTGTCGCAGGACGACGCGGGACGCCGGCACTTCCATTTTCAGCAGGGACCGGTGTTCACGCAGTTGCTGCTTGCCGACGAGATCAACCGCGCCACGCCGAAGACCCAGTCGGCGCTGCTGGAGGCGATGGAGGAAAAGCGCGTCACCGTCGGACGTACCGGGCATGCGCTCCAGGAGCCGTTCATGGTGCTCGCCACGCAGAACCCCATCGAGATGGAAGGCACCTATCCGCTGCCCGAGGCCCAGCTCGATCGCTTCCTGCTCAAGTTGAACGCCACGTATCCCGACGCGGGCGAGCTGTCTCAGATTGTCGAACTGAACACAGGAGCGCCCATGCCGGCCGTTGAGGCGGTGCTCGGCGCCGACGAGGTGATGCAGTTGCGCGAGCTGGTGCGCTCGGTGGTGATCGCGGATCACGTCAAGGACTATGCCATTCGGCTGATGCTCGCCACGCACGCCGGCAATGCCGAGGCGACGCCGATGGTGCGCCGCTACGTGCGCCATGGCGCGAGCCCGCGCGGCCTGCTGGGCATAGTGCTGACCGCCAAGGCACAAGCGTTGTTCTCCGGACGGATCAACGTGAGTTTCGATGATCTGGCCGCAGCCGCTCATCCGGCACTGAGGCACCGCATTCTGCTCAACTTCGAAGGCGAGGCGGAAGGGATCGACGTGGAGGATGTGATTGCGGAGATCCTCCGCGACACACCCACGGTGCAAGGCAAGGCGCGCAGCTGACCCGGGGCCCGGCTCCATGGCGATGAAGCCGCCGCTCAGCGCAGCCGACACCGCCAGCCCTTTCGTTTTCGACGAACGGTTTCTGCGCAAGCTGGAGCGGCTCGAGCTTGTCGCGCGCAAAATTTTCCGCGGCCTGATGCGCGGGGAGCACACGACTCGACGCCGTGGCCGCGGCCTCGAGTTTTCGGATTTCAGAGGGTACCGTCCGGGCGACGACTTCCGCCACATAGACTGGAACATCTACTCGAGGCTGGACCAGCTCTTTCTCAAGCTGCATGCCTTGGAGGAAGATGTGACGCTGCACCTCATCGTCGACACGAGCGCGAGCATGGGCTTCGGCGCGCCGTCGAAGTTCGATCAGGCGCGGCGGCTCGCTGCGGCCTTCGCCTACGTCGCTCTGCATAACTTCGATCGTGTGGGGGTGAGCGCCTTCGCCGAAGGTCCGGGTGCGACCCTGCCGCCCATCAAGGCGCGGCATCACATGGCAAGCCTGCTCGCTTTCCTCGAAGATCTGTCCTGCACCGGGGCGACTCGTTTCACTCCGGCGTTGCGCGCGTTTGCGATGCGCACCAAAAACCCCGGACTGGTGATCCTGATCTCCGATCTCCTGGGCGCGGAGGATGCGGAGGAGGGTATCGAAGCGCTGCGCAACCGCGGCCACGACATCGTGGTGATCCAGCTTCTGGCGGAGTCGGACATCGATCCGCCACTCGATGGCGCGCTGCGCATGGTCGACAGCGAGACCGCGGATGAATTCGACGTAACCGTTGACGAAGAGCTGCGCAGGCACTATCGCGATCGGCTGGACCGCTATCTCAAGGAGGTGGAGCGCTTTTGCAGCCAGCGAGGGCTGGAATATTTCCGCGCCAGCACCGCGATCCCGTTCGAAGACGTGGTACTCAAGTACCTGCGCCAGGGGACGCACCTCAAGTGATTCAACTCGCCCACCCCCTCGCGCTGCTGTCGCTCCTTGCCATCCCGCTCATTCTTGCGCTGTATCTGCTGCGGCCCAAGCGCCGGCGGGTGATCCTGTCCACGACCACGCTATGGCAAAGGGCGCTGAAGGATCGCGAGCGCGGACTGGGGCTGCGCCGACTGCTGCGAGACGTCAGTCTCCTGCTGTTGCTCGCCACTGCGCTGGCGCTCGGAGTGGGCCTGGCCGGCCCTCAGTGGCCCACCCGCGCGAGCGAACGCGCGGATACCGTGCTCGTGCTGGACGTGAGTGCGAGCATGAAGACCCGTGCCGGCATACGCACGACGCGTTTCGACCAGGCACTCGCCGAGGCCGCCCGGATCGTGGATGGTCTCCCCAGAGAGGGCCGTATGCTCGTGATGACGAGCGGGCGCAAAGCCATACTCCGGACCGGCTTCGAAAGCGACCGCGATCTGCTACGCCGCACGCTGGCGCAGCTTCGTCCCGGGGACGAGGCGGGTCAGCCACGCGAGGCACTCGCATTGGCGCTTTCATTGCTTCGAAGTCGCGAGCAGGGACAGATTTATTTCGTCACGGACGGTGCTTTCGACCCGGAAGTCGACCCGGGATCGCCGCAGGTGGCGTTTCGCATCGTCGGAGATCGTGCGAAAAACGTAGCCATCACCCGCTTCGACTTGCGTCAGCAGCCGGGCGGCGACGACCGCTTCCAGGCGCTGATGACGCTGCGCAACTATACCGACGCACCCGTGGTGGCGCCGGCATCGGTGACTCTGGAAGGCCGTGTGCTGTTCAGCGATGCCGTCGAACTGAAGGCGCGCGCCGAGGAGACCTTGATCCTCCCGTTCAGGGGCCGTGCCATCGGACGGGCAACCGCTCGCATCGACGTGGACGACGATCTGGCGGCCGACAATCAGGCCTACGCAGTCGTCAACGCCGATCAGCCGTTGCGCGTGCTGTTGTACTCTTCGGGCAACTTCTATCTCGAAAGCGTGCTGCAGGCGCTGCCCGGGGTTTCCCTCGTCAAGCGCGAGTGGTCGCCCGGCGAGGATCTCGCGCAGCGCGCCCGCGTGCACGACGTCGTGGTTTTCGATGGCATCGAAGCGCCGCAACTGCCGCGGGGGAAATTCGTGCTCGTGAACAGCGTGGCGCCGGGCCTGCCGTTCTACGATACCGGCTGGGTGACGCGGCCAGCCATCCTCGGTCGCGGAGCGAGCGCGTTGATGCGGGACGTGGATCTGACCGCGGTGCGAATCGAGCAGGCCCGGCGCGTCGTGACCGAACAATCCGTACCGGGCTTGCAGCGGCTGTTCTGGTCTTCGGAAACGGATCTGGCGCTCGCGCTGCTCGGTGACGAAGTGAAGCTGGTCTACCTGGGCTTCGATCTGTACCGGTCAAACTTTGCAGTGCAGGCTGCTTTCCCGCTCTTCGTCAGCCAGAGTCTGGAGTGGTTGCAACCGCGCGGCGACTCTGCGCACGCAAATTACGTTCCGGCCGGATCAACCCAGTCGATTCGCCTGCCCCCAGGCGAGACACGGGTGCTCGTGGAAACGCCGTCGGGCACGACCGCGACGCTCGAAGCGGAAGGCGATTCGGTGTCGTTCGACGCGACCTCCGAAGCGGGGATCTATCGATACGTGAGCGGCGACGGGGCGCGATACTTCGCGATCACCCTCGGCGATGCGCGGGAGTCCGATGTCAACGCCCGATGGACGCCCCGCGAGCAGCGCGCAGAGCCTGGATCCGCGGACGGCGCGGCGCAGGCGGTAACGCCGCTTTGGCCGCAGCTTTTGATGCTCGCCCTGATGCTGCTTGCGCTGGAGTGGTTTGCATGGATCAGGAGCGGTGGCAGTGCTTAGAGTGCCTAACATAATGACCCGCGTGGTGCGCTGTCACGATTTTGGCTCAGGACGCGAAGCGACCCGCAGTGAATATCGCGAATATTCACAAGGGGCGCGACAAAGTCATGAGCCAAAAGTCGTGACAGCCCGAAGGGTTGCAGCCACAACGGCCGCTCACTTTGTCGGGCGGCTTGCTCATATTCGCGATATGAGCTGCGCCACCCTTCGCGTGATCAATCCGTTCTGGCTGCAACGCACACGTGGTTCATTATGTTAGGCACTCT
>DATFGD010000561.1:0-2819 GCA_035249725.1 Burkholderiales bacterium | reverse complement strand
GAATCCTTGCTCGCCGGCACGATAGGCAGCGCTTCGGCGCGCATCATGATCGCGTCCGTGGTGGACGAAGAGCCGCTCGATATCGACGAGGTGATGCACATCATCGACGAGGCGTCACAGGTGCTCGCCTACAGCCGCCAGCTCGAGCAGAAATCCCGCGAGCTGGAGGCCGCGACGAATGAACTGCGCAGCGCCAACCAGCGGCTGCAGGAACTGGACCGGCTCAAAGATGACTTTATCTCTACGGTCACGCACGAACTGCGCACACCGCTCACCTCCATCCGCGCGTTTTCCGAGATCCTCAACGACAATCCCGAACTCGACGCGCAGCAGCGGCGCAAGTTTCTCGGCATCGTCATCAAGGAGTCGGAACGCCTGACGCGGCTCATCAACCAGGTGCTCGATCTCGCCAAGATCGAATCCGGAAATGCGGAGTGGCACACGAGCGAGATCGACATGCGCGAAGTGATCGAGGACTCGGTGAGCGCCACGAGCCAGCTCTTCAAGGAAAACGACGTAGCGCTGGATGTCAACCTGCCCGATGCGGTGCCCGTCATCGCCGCGGACCGCGACCGGCTCATGCAGGTCATGCTCAATCTGCTGTCCAACGCCGCCAAGTTCTGCAGCGCGGACGGCAGTGGGCGCGTGCGCGTCGCGCTCACTCGTCTCCCCGAGGCGCTCCAGGTCGACGTGGCGGACAACGGCATAGGGATATCGGAAGCCGATCAACACGTGATCTTCGAGAAATTCCGCCAGGTCGGCGATACGCTCACCGCCAAGCCGCAAGGAAGCGGACTCGGACTGCCGATCTGCCGCCAGATCATCGACCATTTCGGCGGCAGGCTGTGGGTGCGCAGCCGGCCCGGCGCGGGCGCGACCTTTTCCTTTACCATCCCGCTTGCGACGAGCCGTGCGCTCGAGCCGGATGCCACACGCGCCGCGGGTGCGGCGTGAGTCCCCCTGAACAATTCGCCATGGCCAAGAGAGTCCTGATCGCCGATGACGAGCCCAATATCGTCATCTCGCTCGAGTTCCTGATGCAGCGGAACGGCTATGAGGTGATGACCGCGCCCGACGGCGAACAGGCGTTGCGCCTGCTGGACACGTTCAGGCCGCATCTCGTCCTCCTCGACATCATGCTGCCGCTGCGCAATGGCTTCGAGGTATGCCAGCGAATCCGGGCGAACCCCGAATGGAAAGATACGCGGATCGTGATGCTCACCGCCAAAGGGCGTGAAGTGGAAGTCACAAAGGGGCTCGCGCTCGGCGCCGACATCTACGTCACCAAGCCGTTCTCGACCAAGGAATTGCTCGCAAACATACGGCAGCTCCTCGGAGAATGAACCTGCGGCTGAAGTTTGTCGCCAGCCTTGTGGTGTCCGCGCTTGCGATCGGCGGCATCGTCTTTACCGTGCTCGCCGTCGCCTTGAGCGGTCTTGCGCTCGACCAGCGCGCGGCAATGCAGGCGTCCTTGGCGGAAGATAGCGGCGCGCTGGTACTCGTTTCGCTGCTGCTTATTGCCATCGTCGGCATCCTGCTGCATGCCGCCGTTCGCGCCTATATCGTCCGCCCGCTACAGCTTGCCGAAGAGACGCGGCTTATCCTCGGCGCCAATCCTCGGCATCGCCTCGCATGCGACGGTCCAAGCGAGCTCGCGACACTCGCGACGGCAATCAACGCGCTCGCGGCGCGTTGCGAATCGGTGCAGAACGATGTTGAAGCACGCGTCGCGGAGGCGAAGCAGGATCTGGAGGCCGAGCGCAAGCTGCTCGCAGCCTTGATGGCGGATCTCACCGAAAGCGTCGTCGTCTTCAACGCGGCCGGAACCATCCTGCTCTACAACGAGCGCGCGCGACAGCTGTTCGACGCCGCCGCGAACGGTGACGGCGCAGCGGAGTGGATGGGGCTTGGCCGCTCCATTTTCAACGCCATAGACCGTGAGGTCGTGGCGCACGCGATTGACCATCTGCATCATCGCTTGAGCGAGGGCGACGGTTTACCGATCGCCGAATTCGTGACCGCCACCCGCGGCGGGCGCCTGCTCCGCGCGCGCATGAGAGCCGTCGGCGCCGCGCCGCCGCCAGTGACGACCGCGCTGTCTGGATACGTACTGGTGCTGCACGACGTGCGGAGCGAGGTGGACTTGGGCGCGGCGCGCGAACGCGCGTTGAGATCGCTTACCGAGGGCACGCGCGCCGCGCTTGCGAGCATACGCGCCGCCGTCGAAGCCCTTATGCACTACCCCGGGATGGACGCATCGCAGCAGCAGAAATTCCTCGATGTGATACAGGACGAGACGGAAAAGCTCGGAAGGCGGCTGGACACTTCCTTTACCGACGATGCGAGCCGGCTCGCCGCGGAATGGCCGCTTGCCACGGTGCTCGGACGCGATTTCATGCGGGCGCTGCAGCGCAGTGTGGAGGCGCGCTGTGCATGCGCGCTGACGGTCGAAACGAGCGAGGACCCGCTATGGCTCAGGGTAGACAGCTTTCTGCTGGTGGAGGCCCTCAGCGATCTCATTCATCGTCTGCGGCGCGCCGGGTGCAGCCGCGATATGACATTGCGGCTCATGCCCAGCAGCACGCGCATCCAGTTTGAGCTTTACTGGGCGGGTGATGCGCTCAGCGTCGAAGAAACGTTGCAGCATGAGAATGCGGTCATGTCGATTCCCGGGCACCTGCAACCCTTGTCGATCAAGGAAATCGTCGCGCGCCATGGGGCAGAAGCCTGGTTTCAGCGGTCCGCCGCGGATCGCAGCTGCTTCCGTATTCTGCTTCCTGCCGCCGTAACCGAGCCGGCGACAACGATGACCGGCGGCA
>DATFGD010000560.1:0-3788 GCA_035249725.1 Burkholderiales bacterium | reverse complement strand
TCTTCGGCATGGCGCGTGCGAGGGCGGCGAGCGCCAGCCGCGGGCCGATGCGTTTCTTTTCGTTCGGCGACGGCCACTGGGCGAGCTCGTGCATCCAGGCGAGTTTTTCCTTCTGCACTTCCGAAAGACGCGCCTTGTTGGACGCCATCTTCCCCAGCGCCTTCAAACGCTCCAACAGTTCGATGGCAGCCAGCCGGGCGTCACCGCAGATGCCGATCGATACCTTCTTGACCAGCCCCAGCATGCGGGGATCAGCGTCGACCTGCACGATCCTGGCGTTCTTGGGCCAGTAATCGAGTCCGTGCTGCGGCAGCGTGCCGAACGGCCCCAACCGCGAGCCGAGCGCGAGCACCACGTCGGCCTTCGAGATGAGCTTCATCGCCGCCTTCGAGCCCTGGTAGCCGAGCGGGCCGCACGCGAGCGGGTGGCTGGCGGGAAAAGAGTCGTTGTGCAGATAAGAATTCACGACCGGGGCCGTGAGGTATTCCGCCAGCGCGACGCATTCCTTCACGCCGTCCGCCATGACGACACCGCCGCCGGAGAGGATCACCGGAAACTTCGCCTTTGCGAGCAAGCGCGCCGCCGCATCGAGCGATTCCGGACCGCCCGCAGCGCGTTCGATCCGCTGCGGCTGCGGGATTTCGAAATCACCCTCGCCGTAGAGGTAATCGCGCGGAATATTCACCTGCACCGGACCCCGTTCGGCGAGCGCGATGTCGAACGCGCGCCCGGTCAGTTCGGCGATGCGCATGGGCGAATTCACGTGAACCTGCCACTTGGTGATCCTGGAAAAGATCGGCATCTGCTCGGTTTCCTGGAAACCGCCCAGTCCCATCGTCATGCTGCCGGATTCAGGGGTGATCGCCACCACCGGCGAATGCGCCCAGTAGGCCGCCGCGATCGCGGTTACGAAATTGGTGATGCCGGGGCCGTTCTGCGCGATGCACACGCCGTGCTTGCCCGTCACACGGGAGTAGCCATCGGCCATATGAGCCGCATTCTGCTCGTGCGCGACCGATACGAACCGTATGCCGGCCGCCGGGAAGAGATCGTGCGCGTCCATATAGGCGGAGCCCACGATGCCAAACGTGTCCTTCACGCCCTGCGCGACCAGCGTTTCGACGAAGGCTTCGCTCGGCGTCATCCGGATCTTGCCTCCGGTCGCGAGGTTCTTGGCGAGCGCCTTGGATTCAGCCATCAGGTTCATGCGCGTCTCCTTTGACTTTGGGCGTGCGACGTAACGGGCGCTCGTGCCGGTCGAAAACGGGGTGAACACCGGGTATCGGGCGAGCGCTAGGGAGCATCGAATTATACGCGCCGCGCCATGCCCTGCAAACGCTTGCATCAGGTCCGGGCCACCCGCATCGCGGGCTGAAGTTTCGAGCCGGCGATGCGCGCGTCATCTCTCGCTTGATGTCCTATCCCAAGCGCGGGAGAATAGCATTACGATGTCATCTCTACCCTTCCCGAAAACGACGCGCGCGATGGCGCTCGCCCTGTTCCTGGCATGTGCGTCTGTGAACCTCGCTCAAGGCCAGGGGTTCCGGTTCTCCAACGAAGACACGTCCGACAAGGCCCGGGAGACGGAGCGCAGGGAAAAGGTGCAGGCGATGCTTGCCACACCGTGCCGCGACAAGATCCGCAACCAGAAAATCATGGTGCTGATCGGCGAAGACCGCAATGGCGTGGTGCATGCGAGCCAGGCATCCTACAGCCCGCACGTGGATGCGATCAACGGACGGTTGCGCTCCCTCGGGCTCAGGACCTACTCGCCGGAAGAGATCCGCAGGCAGATTGCGCAAGCGGAAATCGACGCCTACTTCAGGAACGACCCGGACGCAGCGATCGGCGCATCGAAGCGGCTGGCGGCGCAGTACATACTGCGCGGCCTCATCGCCACTCAGGCCACGCGCAACCGCATCGTCAACGTCAACCAGGTCAGCGTCAGCATGAATTTCACGCTGACCGCGTCCAACGGGCGCACGATTTCCCAGGCGGACGCGCGGAACGAGAGCTACGCCGGCGCCGATACGCGGGGCATGGCATTGACACTGATCAACGAACGCGCCGACGAGGTCGTGGCGCAGTTATACAGCGACTACTGTCAGCGGGCAGGCGCCCGCTAGCGGACTGCCCAACAAGACAACCGACCAGAGGGAGGTCAACATGAGCACGATGCAATGCGTTCTGTTTCGGCGCGCCGGAATGGCGTTGTTCCTGTCGTTCGTGGCGAGCGCGGGTAATACGCTGGCTCAGCCGGTGTTTGGCAATCCGTCGCCCACCGCCGGTACTGAGACGTCGCAGAAAGCCAATGCGGCGGCCGATCAGGCGGCCTACAAACCCGTCGAATATGTCAACAAGGGCACCAAAGGCCCGGCTCTCGTGGTCATACCCGGCGAGATCAAGAGCAACAACGCCACCTTTACGCAGCGCTTCCTGCCCAACAACATCGCCGATTTCGCGGAACTGGAACTCTCCCAGGCGAATTTCGCGGTGCTTGAAAGAACCAACCTGGGCCATCTTCTGCAGGAAATCTCGCTCGCCTACAATCTCGGCGACCCCGAAAAGGCGCGCCAGACGATGCAGATGGGCAAGCTCAAGTCCACGAAGTGGGTGATCAAGTTCGACATTCTCAAAGCGGAACAGATCGCGGAGAACAAGCAGGGCTTCGACGGGCGCGCCATCGGCGGGATACTGGGCACGGTATTCGGCGGCCGGGGCGGTTCGGTCGCCGGTCAGGCGACCGGTTCAGTGCAGACCCAGGACGCGACGGGCGTCTGGTTGATCGGCATGCGTTACAAGATCATGGATGCGAACACCACCGAGCAGGTGGCGCAGGGTTACAGCGAACTCAAGATGGAAGTCGGTGCGACGGCGACCAGCGTGCTCGGCGTATCGCAAAGCGCGAAAGGCGGCGTGGGGCTCGACACCATGGTCCAGCGCCTGGTGCAAACTGCGGTCTACGAAATCGATTCCAAGTACAAGTAGCCTCTTGCAATGTGTGTGCGGCGCTGAAGTCGTGCCTTTGGATGTGCGAATAGCGCGCTGTCGGGTAGCGCAACACCAGGAAACGTGATGGCCGGACTCGGCAGGATCGGAAAATACGAAATTCGCCGCGAACTGGGCAAGGGCGCGATGGGGGTGGTCTATGAAGGCTACGACCCGGTAATCGAGCGCACCGTCGCCATCAAAACCATCCGTCCCGAACAACTCGAAAGAACGCAGGCGGCGGAAATTCTGACGCGCTTCAAGCGCGAAGCGCAGGCGGCCGGCCGGCTTAATCATCCGCACATCGTCGCAATCTACGATTACGGCGAAGTGGTGCCGGAGGGCGAGCTCGCGCGCGACGCCAGCGGTGGGCAGGTCGCGTATATCGCGATGGAATTCATCAAGGGGCGTGAGCTCAAGGACTATTTCGACGGCAACGAGCGCTTCGGCATGAAGGAGGCCGAGCGCATCATGGGGGAACTTCTCGCCGCGCTCGACCACGCCCACAAGAACGGAGTCGTCCATCGCGACATGAAGCCCGCGAACGTGATCCTGCTCGCGGATGGCACGGTCAAAGTGGCGGACTTCGGAATCGCGCGCATCGAGACCTCCGAACTCACGCAGGCCGGCACCATGCTCGGCACGCCGGCTTACATGTCGCCCGAGCAGTTCCTGGGCCAGCCGGTGGACGGACGCAGCGACATCTTTTCCTGCGGCGTGATGCTCTATCAGTTTCTCACCGGCGAAAAACCGTTTACGGGAACGGTGACGACCATCATGCACAAAGTGTTGAAGGAGGA
>DATFGD010000559.1:0-3914 GCA_035249725.1 Burkholderiales bacterium | reverse complement strand
CGCCTTGCGCCGCGAATTGAGGTCGACGCCGATGATTTTGTTCGCACCGACCATCCGCGCGCCCTGTATCACGTTCAGGCCGATGCCGCCGAGACCGAATACGACCACATTGGCGCCCGCCTCGACCTTAGCGGTGTTGATCACCGCGCCGATGCCGGTCGTCACGCCGCAGCCGATGTAGCAGACCTTGTCGAACGGTGCGTCTTCGCGGATCTTCGCGAGCGCAATCTCCGGGAGCACGGTGTAGTTCGAGAACGTCGAGCAGCCCATGTAGTGATGCACCATCCTGCCATCGAGCGAGAACCGGCTGGTGCCGTCCGGCATGACGCCCTTGCCCTGCGTTGCGCGGATCGCCGTGCAGAGATTGGTCTTGCGCGACAGACACGATTTGCACTGCCGGCACTCGGGCGTATAGAGCGGGATGACGTGGTCGCCTTTCTTCAGCGTCGTAACGCCGGGGCCGACATCGACCACGATGTCGGCGCCCTCATGACCAAAGATCACCGGGAAGAGGCCTTCCGGATCCGCTCCCGAGCGCGTGAATTCGTCGGTGTGACAAACGCCCGACGCCTTGATTTCGATCAGCGCTTCCCCGGCCTTTGGCCCGTCGAGATCGAGCGTCACCACTTCGAGCGGCTTGCCGGGTGCGTAGGAAATCGCGGCCTTGGTTTTCATCTCGGGATCGCTCCGTGCCGATACAGGAGGAATCAGTTCGCGGTGAGCTTGCGATACTGCGCCATGTGCCGGATCGCCTCACGCGGCTTGCCCAACTCACCGCAAAGCAGCGCCAGGTTGTAGTGACAATCGGCGAGCCGCGGGTCGGCGGACAGCGCCGCTTCGTAGGCCTCCACGGCTTCGCGCTTGCGCGCCATGTCGTCGAGCAGCACACCGAGATTGTAGAGCAGCACCGGGTCGGCGCCGCAAGCCTGGATCGCAGCCCGATACACGCGCTCGGCTTCAGACAGCCGGCCGGTTTCGTGCAACAAGCGTCCGAGATTGATGCGGGCCTCGAGCCGCGCGGGATTCGCCGCAATGGCTTTTTCATACGCCGCTCGTGCCGCCCCGGCATCCGAATCCTCCAGCGCACAGCCTTTTTCGAACCAGTCGCCCTCGAAGGTCGTTGGGTCGCGGCGCTCGATAATGCTGAGGGATCCCGCTTCAGGGTCGCCTTCGAAAGCAAGCAGGTATTGCCCCGAATCCGCCTGCCAGCGCTTCGCGCCCTCCTTCACCACCACGCGCCCGCCGACGGCGCAGATGCTGAGCCCCGACAGCGGCATCGTCTCCGGGAGGTGGCGGCGCAGCTCTTTTACGGAGCGCGTGATGTGCTTGCGCGGGACGTTGGCCGCGGCGAGCGTCTGCGCGGTGCGCAGCACGATCAGATCGCGAAACGAAAACAACCACGCATTGCGCGGTCCCCGCGCCGGGGACACGAACCCCGCGTCCATCAATGCGCGTATCGTGCCGCGCGAGAGCCGAAGCAACCGTTCGACGTCGCGCACACCGTACTGCTGCATATCCCTCCCGTTCCTGCCGGGGTGTTACTTTTTGGCGCGCTTGCGCGCCGGCGCCTCGCCCTGCTGCGCTGCCCGTTTCGGCGGCTTGCGCGTTTCCTTCGCTTCGGCGGCACGGGCAGGCGCTTTCTTCCCGAGGCTCGCGCGCAGCGCTTCCATGAGATCGATCACCTGCGCGCCGCCACGTTCGGGAGCCTCGGCGAGCGTGATTTCCTGGCCTTCCACCTTCTTCTGCACCGCCGCTTCGACGCGTTCGCGCACGTCATCCTTGTACGCGGAGGGGTCGAACTTGTCGGTGGCCTGCTGCTCGATCAACTGCTGCGCCAGCTTGAGTTCGCTTTCCTTCACGTCGGTCTTCGGGATTTCGATATCCGCGATCGATCGCACTTCCGCGGCGTAGAGCAGTTGCTGCATGACGAGACCGTCCTCCACCGGGCGGATCATCACGATGTACTGCTTGCCGCGTGCCGCCCAGCGGCCGAGCGCGCAGCGTTCCGATTCGCGCAGCGCTTTAGCCAGCAGCGCGTAGGGCTTCGCGCCGCCCTTGTCGGGTGCGAGATAGTAGGCCTTGTCGAAGTACACCGGATCGATCGCCTCGATCGGGACGAATTCGGTGATATCGGCGGTGTGGGTGCCCGTTTCCTCCATCGCTTTCAGTTCGTCCGGCGTGAACATGACGTACTGGTCCTTGGCGAATTCGTAGCCCTTGACCATCTCGTCGCGCGGCACGACCACGTCCTCCTTGATGCAGATGTATTGCTGCTTCAGTCGCGATCCGCAGGTCTTGTGCAGCAGGTTGAAGGAAATCGCGCGGCTCGCTTCGGTCGCGGAATAAAGCTTCACCGGTATCGATACGAGCCCGAACGAAACGGTCAGCGTTGCAATCGATCGTGCAGCCATGGTTATCTCCTTTTTCCCTTCCTTGCCGAGGACGGGCGCCCCGACCGGGGCCGGGTGCTGCGTTCTTTCCCCGCCGAAGACGCCGTGACCGGCGGGGTGGTGTGCCCAAACGCCTGCTCGATGCTCTGCTTGCGCTCCAGCGCGTCGCGCCAGCGGTCGCCCGTCTGAGCGAGCTTTTGCGCAGCGTTGGTTATTCTGAAATCGAGCGGATGCGCGCGTTCCAATTCTTCCCAGGTGAGCGGCATCGACACCGGTGCACCGGGCGCACCGCGCGGCGAGTACGCGACGTTGAGCGTCTTGCCACGAACGTTCATATTGTAATCCATGAAGATTTTTCCGGTACGCTTGGGGACGCTCCATTCCATCGTGATGTCTTTCGGGTGCTGGCGCAGCAGATGCCGCCCGATCAACTCGCTCACCTGCCGTGCCGCATCGAAGTCGATCGTGCGCCGGATCGGCACGAAGACGTGGAGGCCGGTCTTGCCCGAAGTCTTCACGATCGGCGCGAGCGACATGGATTTCAGCAGCTCGCGCAGCCAGAACGCGACTTCCTTGCCTTTTTCGAAGGCGACCGTATTGAGTTCCGGCTCCGCGCCGCGCGCTTCCTTGCCCGAATAGATATACGGGTCGATGTCGAACACGACGTAATCCGGGTAATTGAGGATCGAGCTTTCCAGCGCCGCAAGCGAGCTCGAATAATCGGTCGACGTCACCTCGCTGTCCGGGCCGGGTCGCGCGCGCGAATGCCAGATGTGAAATTCGAGTGTGCCGGACTGCGCGAGCCACAATAAAGTCGGCAGGTTGTTGCAGACGAGATAGTCATGGCGTTCGTCCTTGTGCCCGGAGAACACGGTGACGGTTTCGGCGAAGTCCGGACGGCGCTCGCGCCAGTGCTTCTGAAAAAAGCGCTGACCATCGATGCCTTCCGGCATGCGGATCATGGTGAGCGGCCGGTCCGCAAGGTGCGGCAGCATGCAGGGCGAGACTTGCGCGAGATAGCGCAGCAGGTCGCGCTTGGTCAGCGCCGGTTGCTTGAGCGCCTTGTCCGCCGGCCAGTACACGCGATCGAGGTGGGTGAGCCGAATCTGATGCGATCCGACTACGAGCGTCAGCGTAGCCTTCGGCGTTTCCAGTTGCCGCACCACCTCTTCGATTTCGTTGGCGCCTGCAGCCGGTGCAGTGCGCTCGGCGGTGACGGCAGGCGCGGACCCGCGATTTGCAGTCCGCCGTACGCTGCGCGGATCGAGATCGTCCCGCACCCGCAGCAGAACGGGCGCGCGCAGCCGATCGTCTTCGGTCCAGCTATGAAATTTCACTTCGACGACCACTTCGGGCTCGACCCAAGTGGTCGGGTTGTGCAACTCCGGCTTTTCGTCGAACGGACAGCTCGCGCGCCGCAGCGCGTCGAGCCGCGCTTTCACGCTCGCGAGCGTCCTGTCGTCAAAACCGGAGCCCACGTGTGACGCGTAGCGCAGTTTGTCGCCTTCCCAATAGCCCACCAGC
>DATFGD010000558.1:0-3682 GCA_035249725.1 Burkholderiales bacterium | reverse complement strand
CCCAAAGGCATCGGTGCGCTCTACGTGCGGCGTGAGCCGCGCGTGCGCATCGAAGCCCAGATGCACGGCGGCGGCCACGAGCGCGGGCTCAGATCGGGCACCTTGCCGACTCACCAGATCGTCGGTATGGGCGAGTGTTTCCGCATCGCACGCGAGGAGATGCCGACCGAGGTCCCACGCATGCGCGCACTGCGCGACAGGTTGCTGCGCGGACTCGCCGACCTGCCGGAAGTGCACATCAACGGCGACATGACGCAGCGCATCGCGAACAATCTCAATCTCAGCCTGATGCTGGACGACTGCGAAGCGCTGGTCACTTCACTGACCGATATCGCGGTCTCTTCAACTTCCGCGTGCTCGTCGGGCAGCGCCCTGCCCTCGCACGTCCTGCAGGCCCTGGGGGCGGACAGCGCGGCAGCAGGCAATTCCATCCGCATTACGGTCGGGCGCTTCAACACCGAAGCAGAGATCGACTACGCGGTTGCGTACCTGCGCCAGAAGATCGAAGACTGCCGCGCCGGGCGACTGCGTGCAGCCTGAAACCATATCGCGGGTTTAGCAGTACGCCGCCCGGGCCACGTAACGCGTATTTTCATGTCTCCAGAATTCGTTCCGCTCGTCACGCCGCCGCCGACGCACGAAGCGCCCGCACTGTGGTTTGCATTTCAAGGCGCGCAGATTGCCGTAATGAACGCGGTAGACCGACCTCAGGTGCCTTGCTGCTTACACTTGAGCGAACACGGACTCGTCGCGCAGCGCAGTCTTTATCTGGGTCTCTATCGCGGGCAGCACTGTTACGCCGCCGAGATTGCGGATTCCCGGCCGTTGCCGGTTGGTTGGCGCTTGCTTGGACTGCGCGATCTCTTCGGAATGGTCGAGGAGACGCTCGCCGCGCTTTCCGGCCGCGCCTGTCAGATTCTCGATTGGGACCGCGATCACCAGTATTGCAGCCGCTGCGGCACACCCACGCAACCCCGCGACAACGAGCGCTCGCGCACCTGCCCGTCGTGCCGCTTCACGAGCTATCCACCGGTATCGCCGGCGATCATGACGCTCGTCACGCGCGGACGCGACATACTTCTCGCCCGCAAGCCCGTCTGGCCCGCGGGGCGGTTCTCCGCAATAGCCGGTTTCGTCGAACCCGGCGAGACGCTGGAAGACACAGTGAGGCGCGAAACGCGCGAAGAGGTCGGCGTCGAAGTGCGCGACATCCGCTATTTCGGCAGTCAGCCCTGGCCGTTTCCGCACTCGTTGATGATCGCCTTCACCGCGGAATATGCAGGCGGCGATGTGCGACCCGATGGCGAGGAAATCGAGGAAGCGCAGTGGTTCGAAGCCGGGCAGTTGCCCAAGCTGCCGCCTAGCATCAGCATTTCCCGGCGGCTGATCGATACTGTCGCTGGCCGGCTTGCCGCCGGAAAACCGCCCTACGACTGAAACACTCAACTCATATCCGCCGATCGGAAGCCCGATGACCTTGGAACACCTGGTACAGAACTGGAACGTGCGCAAGCCTGTCGCCCGCAGTCGCGGCGGTATCGTGGCAACGCAGAACCGCATCGCAGGCGAAGCCGGCGCGCGCGTACTCGCGGCCGGAGGGAATGCCGTCGATGCAGCAGTCGCGACCGGATTTGCCCTCGCCGCGGTCGAACCCTGGAACAGCGGGTTGGGCGGCATCGGCTACATGCTCGTCTATCTCGCGAAAGAGAACCGCGTCCACGTCGTCGACTTCGGCCCCGTTTCACCGCACGCGCTCAATCCTGCCGACTATCCGCTGGTCGGCGGCGGCGTCACCACGCGCGATCTTTTTACCTGGCCCACGGTGAAGGACGACCGCAACGTTCACGGGCCGCTGTCCATCGCGGTGCCGGGACACGTGGACGGGCTGGGACTCGCGCTCGAAAAATTCGGCACGCTGCCCTTCGCCGACGCGCTGCAACCGGCAATCGCGCTTGCCGAACGCGGCATCGCCGTCGACTGGTACCTCACGCTCAAGGTCGCGACGATGGCGCGCGAACTCGCACGCTACGACACCACACGCGCGGTGTGGCTGCCGAACGGGTTTCCGCCGGTGACACCGGCGGGGGCGCCGCTCGAACGGCTGATGCTGAAGAATCTTGCCGAAACCTTGCGCCGGCTTGCGAAAGGCGGCCGCCGCGAATTCTACGAGGGCACAGTCGCGCACGACGTAGTCGAAGACGTGCGGCGCCTGGGCGGGAACCTCAGCCGCGAGGATCTCAAAACCTATCGCGCACGCCTCGCAGCGCCGCTCGAATGCGAATATCGCGGGGCCGAGATCGCGCTCGCGCCAGGACTGACCGCCGGACCCAGCATGCACCGCGCACTGAAAGCCCTGGCTGAAGTGAATGTGAAGGGAAGCGGCCCGCAGGCAGAAGCATTCATCGCTTATGCGCGCATCCTGCGCGAGACCTATGCCGAGCGTCTCGTCTCCATGGGCGAGACGAGCGACCACCGCGATCCGTCCACGACCACCCATTTGAACGTCATCGACCGCGATGGCAACATGGTCGCGCTTACCCAGACGCTGCTCTCGGTATTCGGGTCTAAAGTCGTGCTGCCGACGACCGGCATTCTGATGAACAACGGCGTCATGTGGTTCGACCCGCGCCCGGACTCGCCCAATTGCCTTGCGCCGAACAAGCGCCCGCTGACGAACATGTGTCCCGTGATCGCGCGCCGTGCCGGCAAGCCGTGGTTCGCCATCGGCGCATCCGGCGGGCGCAAAATCTTTCCCGCGGTGTTCCAGATCTCTTCTTTTCTCATCGACCACGGCATGACGCTGGAGGACGCGTTCCACCAGCCGCGCATCGACGCGAGCGGCGGCGATACGGTAGGCGTCGATTCGCGCCTGCCCAAAACAATACGGGACGCACTTGCTGCACAATTTCCGGTCGCGCTGACGGAATTGGTCGTCTATCCCACGAATTTTGCATGCCCGAGCGCGGTGTTCAACGCGCCGGATTCGGGCGAGCACTTCGGCATCGCGGACGTCATGTCGCCGTGGTCCGGCGCCGTCAGCCAGGATTCGGTCATGGCATGAAGTCTGGCATCGGCCACAAACTTTGGAGAGCACACATGAGACTTAGAGTCCATAACAAAATGACCGTCCACCCTTCGACGAGCTCAGGGCGAACGGTCGTTCATAGAGAGCCGTTCGTGGTGAGCTTGTCGAACCGTGAACGGCCTGGTTTCATTTTGTTAGACACTCTTATTGGCTGCATATTGGTAACGATATTCGCCGCACTGAGTTCGCTGAATGCGATCGCCGCTGAGTATCCTTCGCGCCCCATCCGCTTCGTAGTGGGCTTCCTGCCAGGCGGGCCGAGCGACACGATTGCCCGCGTGGTCGGCGGCAAGCTCGCAGAAACGCTGGGCCAGTCGGTGGTGGTGGACAACCGGGCGGGCGCCGGCGGGAACCTAAGCGCCGAGATCGTCGCCGATGCGCAACCCGATGGCCACACGATCTGGCTCGGCACCGGCGGCCCGCTGGTGGTCGCACCCATCATCGGGCAGAAGGTGTGCTTCGACCCGGACCGCAGTTTCGCCGCCGTGTCCAAACTCGGCAATTCGATGAGCATACTCTCGGCCCATCCGTCGCTGCCGGCGAATTCCGTCAAGGAACTCATCGCACTTGCCCGCGCGAAGCCGGGTGAAATCAACT
>DATFGD010000557.1:0-12113 GCA_035249725.1 Burkholderiales bacterium | reverse complement strand
CCCGGTAATGCGGCGAAGAACGGTCTGCTTGCCGCGCTCCTCGCCCAGCAGAACTTCACGAGTTCGAATCAGGCGATCGAGGCGAAACGCGGCTTTGCCAACGTGCTCTCGACGGAATTCAAGCCCGAGGAAATCACGCGAAGTCTGGGCGAAACTTGGGAGATCGCGGACAACACCTACAAGCCGTTCGCTTGCGGGATCGTCATCCATCCGGCGATCGATGGCTGCATCCAATTGCGCGACGATCACGGTCTCAAGGCGGAAGATATCGCAGGCATTACCTTGAAAACACATCCGCTGGTGCTCGAGCTTACGGGCAAGAAAACGCCGCAGGTCGGGCTCGAAAGCAAGTTCAGCGTCTATCACTCGGCGGCGGTCGCGATCATCCACGGCGCGGCGGGGGAGGCGCAGTACAGCGACGCGTGCGTGCGCGACCCGCAAGTCATCGCTTTGCGCGACCGGGTGAGCGCGAGTGCCGATGCCACGATGCACGAGGATCAGGTCCGCATCGCGATTAAGCTGAACGATGGCCGCACGCTGGAGAAATTCGTCGAGCATGCGATCGGAAGCCTCGACCGGCCGATGAGCGATGGGGCGCTCGAAGCGAAGTTTCGCGGGTTGGCCGAGGGCATACTGTCCACGGTTGAAACCGACAAGCTCATACGGCTATGCTGGGATGTCGGTCAGTTAAGGGATGCGGCCGAGGTGGCGCGTGCCGCAGTGCCCGCCGCCCGGGCGCGCAAGCAGGCCTAACGGTACCGGGGACAGAACAAACGGTCTGGCCCCACTTTGAGAAGGAGAAGACATGAAGCTTTACATGACGGAAAACTCGGGCAACGCGTTCAAGGTGCGCATTCTGCTTGCGCTGCTCAACGTGCCCTACGAAAAGGCGGCCGTCGATTTCCCGAACAAGGAACACAAGAAGGAGCCGTTCCTCAAGCTGAACCCGCGGGGACAGGTGCCGGTCCTCGAAGCCGAAGGCAAGGTGTTCTGGGATTCCACCTCGAATCTCGTCTATGTGGCGCGCAAGCATGGCGGCGAAAAGTGGCTCCCGACCGATCCGCTCGGCATGGCGGAAGTGATGCAGTGGCTCGCGCTCGCGAACAACGAGATCCACTACGGGCTGCAGTGGGCGCGCGGGGTGAAGCGCGGCATCAAGCAGGGCAATATCGAGGAATACCAGGGCTATGGCCGGCAGGGGCTCGCCGTCATGGAAGGGCGGCTCAAGAACCACGAGTGGCTGGCACTCGATCGTCCGACGATCGCTGATATCGCCTGTTTCCCCTACGTGCAGGTCGCGCCCGAGGGCGGATTCGATCTCAATGCCTATCCGTCGGTTTCGGCGTGGCTCAAGCGCTGTGAAGCGCTTCCCGGCTGGCCCAAGCGCGGATAGGCGAGCTTCAGAACCGCTCGTCCTGAGCCCCGTCGAAGGACGGCGGTTCGTGCTTTGATGAACCCAGCACGAACGGC
Source organism: Burkholderiales bacterium (assembly GCA_035249725.1). Taxonomy (GTDB): domain Bacteria; phylum Pseudomonadota; class Gammaproteobacteria; order Burkholderiales; family SG8-41; genus DSOT01. The sequence continues at coordinate 10,643 of DATFGD010000557.1, read as the reverse complement.
ACTTTGATCGTAGCGACCGCCGCGGCAGTCGAGCACGGCCCATGGAACCCCGGCATACTTTCGGAGGTTCCAGCGGAGCTGATCCCGCTTTCCACGATCTTCCAGGCGGAGAACGCGAGCACCGAGTTTTCCTCCGTCCAGGAACTGCACGCGCTCGCGGGACTTGAGCTCGACGAGCTGGTGATCTTCCGGCCCGAGCGACTGGTGGTGCACGAGCTGCTCATACGCGTGACCGCCGATCTATCCGTGCCCGATGGGCCGCGCGTGGAGGATCTCGGCATCAACTTTCGCCGCATGGTTGAAACGATATGCGCGCGCTACATCACGCCGCATATGGCGGCCATCGTGGGCGAGTACGACGCGCTGAAGCGCGCGTTGTCGACTGCGATCGACGCCGAACTCGCGATGTTGTTTCCCGCGCCAACGCCCGCTTCTTCAAGCGAGACAGGGATAACGGCGCTGCTGCAGACGCTACGCCGTGCTTATGGCGCGGCGCAGACGGTGGAGGACGACTGGGCGCGGGAAACCCGCTTGCTCAAAGCGTGGGCTGCCGCGGCGCAATCGAGCAAATCCCCAGTCAGAAAGTCGGCGTGCGCGGCGTTGAGCCGGGTCGTCTCCGCCGTGCGTGCGAAGCACGGCCGCCTGTGGGGGGATGCGGCATTGCTTGGGCGCCTTGCCCTCGGCATCGCGTGCAACGAGCAGGGCAGCGAAACCGTCGGCACGCTGATCGAACCGCATATCCGCCGGGCAGCGGAGAAAGAAGGGTACTTGCCGCTTCCCGCGCAGGCGCGTCCCGTCGTGATGAATACGAAGGGCGCATCTGCTTCCGGCAAGAGCACGCTGCGGCCCCTGCAGCGCAAGCTTGCGGGCGAGATCGGCGTCAAATGGAGCGACTTTGCCGTCATCAGTCCCGACATCTGGCGCAAGTATCTCCTCGACTATGGCGCGCTCGGAGACGACTATAAATACGCGGGCGCGTTTACCGGGCGCGAGCTCGCCATCATCGATCACAAACTCGATCGCTACATGGCCCGCAAAGCGGAGCGCGGCGGGATGTCGCACCTGCTGATCGACCGTTTTCGCTTCGACAGTTTCGCGCCGGATTCGGAAGAGGCCGGCAGCAATCTTCTGACGCGTTTCGGCAATCTCGTCTACATGTTCTTCCTGGTGACGCCGCCGCACGAGACCGTGGAGCGCTCGTGGAAACGCGGGCTCGACGTCGGCCGCTACAAGGCGGTCGACGATCTCCTCGCGCACAACATCGAAGCCTACACCGGCATGCCGCAACTCTTCTTCACGTGGGCATTGCGCGAGAACAAGCGAGTGCATTACGAGTTTCTCGACAACAGTGTGCCTTTCGGCGAGCGGCCGCGCAGCATCGCGTTCGGCTGGAACGGCGAGATGGTTGTCCTCGACGTGAAATGCATGCTCGATATCGACCGCTACCGCAAGATCAACGTCAATGCGACCGGCCCCGCTGAGGTGTATCCGGACAACCGTGCGATGGCGCCGGAGAACAATACGGCATTTCTTGCGCACTGTTTGCGGGTGCTGCCGGTCGTCCAGTTTGGCGACCGCGACACCGGGCGGATTTACGCGCGGCTTGAATCAGGAAGGCTCGCGTGGTGCGATTCCGCGGCTGCATCCAAAGCGATGGAGGATGACGAGACGCGCGCGGGCCTGCTCGCTGTCGCGCCGGACATCGCTGACCCGACGCACGTCGAAAAACCGGTCTCGCCGCGCATGGTGCCGGCAGATCGATATCACACGCTCGGCCGGTGGGGGCCCGCCCGAGGCTGACCGTCAGGCGGCGCGGCGTTTCGTCGAAGCAGTCGCCGCCGCGCGCGCTTTCTCCGCCAGGCCGGTCGCTTCGAGGTCGGCACGCATTTCGCGTTTCGCCTCTTCGGTCATGGGCGCGCATGGTGTGCGCACCGGGCCGCCCACCATGCCGATGCATTCCATCCAGAATTTCTGCTCCGCGATCGCCATGCGCCCGGCGCTGCCGTAGCCGGGGATCCACTTCGCCAGCACCGAGCGCAACGGATTCAGGCTGCGGCAGATCTCGGTAGCGCTATTCATGTCGCCCGCAAGAGCGGCCCGGGTGTAGTCGTTCACGGGTAGATAACCCGGAACCTGATAGAGATGCGGGCAGTAGTTCAAAAGCCAGCGATCGCCGCAGATGCTCAGGTTATAGAGCCACGGCGCTTCATCCGCCACACTCACTTCGATGTCTTTTCCGACCGCGTCGCGCAGCGCGGTGGTCGGTTGCGGCTTGCCTACACCCTGCTTGAAGCCGCAGATGTTCGGTATCGACGCGAGCCGCTTCGCGAGCCGCGCAGAGATGGGATAGGTCTGATCGGTATTGAAGAGCACGATGCCGATCTCGATGCGCTCGGATACGAACTTGAAATAGTCGTACACCGCGTCGTCGCCACGCGCGGCGACATACGGCGTCAGAATGATGACGAAGTCGATGCCGACGGACTGTGCGTGCTGCGCCAGTTTCACCGCTTCGTACGGGTTCTGGTGATGACAGCCCGCAATCAGCGGCACGCGGCCTTTCGCGACTTCGACGTTGATCTCATGCACGCGCATCCGCTCTTCGTTGGTCATCGCCCAGAACTCGCCGACGTTGCCCACGCAGTAATGCCCCGCCAACTCGAGTTTCGAGATGCAGTGCTCGAGATTCGCCGCGTTGCCCGCCTCATCGAGACGGTCGTCTTCCGTGAATGCGGTGGGCAGTGCCGTCCACACGCCTTTGAGGACGTTCCGGGCGTAGTCCTTCGCTTCGTGTTTGCGGTATTTCATGGTTCCTCCGTGTGCCTGCATGTCATCGGGGAAGGTGCGGTTCAGCATAGCAGATCGTATTCTGCGCCTCCACCGAACTATGGTTAAATCGCGTTCTTTCATTGCACATGCGCAGGGAGAGCGATGGTACTCAAGATCGGCGTTTTGCTGGGGGACGACATCGGGCTCGAAGTGGTGCCCGAATGCGTCAAGGTGATGAAGGCCGCGGCGGCGAAAACTGGACTGGAAGTCAAGTGGCAGGAGCTGCCCATCGGGAAACGCGGTCACGAACTGCACGGCAACACACTGCCGCCGGTTACCGCCACCGCGCTCGAGACCTGCGACGGCTGGATTACGGGACCTATCGGTCACGCCGCTTACCCGCGCAACGACCCGACGTGGGTGATGCCGCCGCTGCGCAAGCGCTTCCAGCTCTACGCCAGCATCAAACCGGTGAAGTCGTACGCCAACATCAAGTCGATCCACAAAGACGTCGATATCGTGTTCCTGCGCGAGGTGAACGAAGGAATGATGTCGAGCAGCGTCGTGATCGCGGGCTCTGGCGAGTTCCGGCCGAACGACGACATCTCGATCGGCATGCGCGTGATTACGCGCAAGGGCGCGAATCGCGTCGCGCGCGAAGCGTTCGAGATCGCACGCACGCGCCCACGCCGCAAAGTGAACGCCGTGCACAAGGAGCCGGTTTACCGCATTTGCTGCGGCATGTTCGCCGAGGAGTGCCGCAAAGTGGCGAAGGAATTTCCCGACGTGCAATTCGAAGAGACCATGATCGATACGATGTGCATGAAGCTTGTCATGAGCCCGCAGCAGTACGATGTGGTGGTGACCTCGAACCAATTCGGCGACATGATTACCGACGAAGGCGCGGGGCTGGTCGGCGGGCTGGGACTCGCGCCGGGACTTTGCGCCGGTGAGCGCCAGGCGATGGCGCAGGCGACACATGGTTCGGCCCCCGACATCGCGGGCAGAAACATCGCCAATCCCTACGCCATGATCTTGTCCGGCAAGATGCTCTTCGAATGGCTGGGTCGCAAACGGAACGAACCGCGTGCCGTGGATGCGGCCAAGCGCATCGATGCGGCGATGGACAAGGTGATCGCCGAGGCGAAGCATCTCACTGCCGATCTCGGCGGCAAAGCGGGCACCACCGAAATGGGCGATGCAGTGGCTGCCGCGGTATAGCTATTCCGCTTTGATGTTCGCCATCTTCACGACTTCTCCCCATTTCTTGAGTTCCGACTTGATATAGGCGGTGAATTCTTCGGGACTCGAGGGCGTCGGCACGGTGCCTTCAGAAAGCATCCGGTCGGCGACGCTTTTTTGGTTCAGCACCTGCACGATCTCGCGATTCAGTCGCGCGACGACGTCTTTCGGCATGTTCGCCGGACCCACCATTCCGCCCCACGCGTACGCCTCGTAGCCCGGCAAACCGGCTTCGGCGATCGTCGGAAAGTCGGGCAGCGACGGAATGCGCTTGGCATTACCCACGCCCAGTGCGCGCACCTTGCCGCTGCGGACGTGCGGCAGGATGGTCGGGATGCTGCTGTAGGTGAGCTGCGCTTCGCCGGAGAGGACCGCGACCACGGCGGGCGCGGTTCCTTTATATGGAATGGCCAGGATCTTCGCTTTCGCCATGGAATTGAACAGCTCGCCTGCGAGATGGCCGGAATTTCCCGCGCCGGGGTGCGAGTAGGTGACTTCGCCGGGGCGGGCGTTCGCAAGCGCGACCAGCTCCTTGACGTTTTTCACCGGCAGCGACGGATGGCTGACCAGCAGCAATGGAAAATTCACCATGTTCGCGATGTGCGTGAAGTCCTTCAGCGTGTCGTAGGCGAGCTTCGAATAGATGTGCGGATTGACCGCCAGCGGGCCAGCCGACGCCGCGGCGATGGTGTAGCCGTCAGGCGGCGAATTCTTGAGCAGTTCGAGACCTACGATGGCGTTCGCTCCCGCGCGGTTCTCGACGACCACCTGCTGCTTGAGCCGCTCGGAAAGACCCTTCGCCATGATGCGCCCGATGAAATCGACGCCGCCGCCCGCCGGAAACGGCACGATGAGGCGTATCGGCTTGCTGGGATAAGCCTGCGCGAGCGCGGCGGTCGGGGAAAGCGCGAGTGTGCCCAAAGCGAGCGCAAGCGCGCTGTGCAGCGTGCGGTTTTTCATTACAACTCCTCCGGTTTGTTGTAGCGACCGGAAAATTGGCCGAATCGGGCACGCTTGTCAACTTGCAGGCTGCGCTCAACCGTAATTCCACAGTGGCGCGTGATGCCGTCTGCGCGCGATATATACTTCGCCGCTACAGAAAAGGAGTACGGCGGTGCTGAAGATCGGCGTATTGATGGGCGACGATATCGGGCTCGAGGTCGTGCCCGAAGCGGTCAAAGTGATGAAGCGGGCCGCAGGGAAAACCGGTGTTGAGATCGCGTGGAGCGAGCACCCCATCGGCCGGTGCGGCCATGAGCTGCACGGGCACACGTTCCCGCAGGTCACGATCGACGCGCTCGAGCAGTTGGACGGCTGGATCCTGGGCCCGATCGGGCACGGCGCGTATCCGCGCAACGATCCGACCTGGATCATGCCGCCGGTGCGCAAGCGCTTCGAGCTTTTCGCAAGCGTGAAGCCGGTCAAGTCCTATCCCAATGTCAAGTCGCTGCACAAGGACGTCGATATCGTTTTCCTGCGCGAGGTGACCGAGGGCATGCAGTCTTCCGACACCGTGGTGATGGGCGCTGGGGAATTTCGCCCGAATGACGAGATCACCATTGCTTCGCGCGTCATCACGCGTCGCGGCTCCAACCGCGTAGCGCGCGCGGCATTCGAGATTGCCCGCTCCCGCAAGCGCAAGAAGGTCACTGCAGTCCACAAGGAGCCGGTGTATCGGCTCGCCTGCGGCATGTTTGCCGAGGAATGCCGCAAGGTGGCACGAGACTACCCGGACGTCGCGTACGACGAAGCGCTGGTGGACGGGTTCTCGATGAAGCTCATGATGAATCCGTGGCAGTACGACGTCGTCGTGACCACGAACCAGTTCGGCGACATCCTGACCGACCAGGGCGCGGGACTCGTCGGCGGGCTGGGACTCGCGCCGGGACTGTGCATCGGCGAGCGTCAGGCGATGGCGCAGGCGACGCACGGCTCCGCGCCCGATATCGCCGGCCGCAACATCGCGAATCCCTACGCGATGGTCATGTCCGGTCAGATGCTGCTCGAATGGCTGGGGCGCAAACGCGATGATGCGCAAGCCGTGGAAGCGGCACGGCGCATCGACACTGCGGTCGAGCGTGTGATCGCCGACGCCAAGCACCTCACGGCAGATCTGGGCGGCAAGGCGAGCACGACGCAAATGGGCGACGCGATCGCCGCCGCGGTGTAAAGGTGCTGTCCTCGCGCGGAGACATATCGTGCTGAAGATCGGCATATTGGACGGCGACGACATCGGGCTCGAAGTCGTACCCGAGTGCGTCAAGGTGATGAAGGCGGCGGCTTCCAAGACGGGGCTCGTAGTGGAATGGCAGCCCGTTCCGATCGCGCGCAAGGCGCACGCGCAATACGGACATACCATTCCGCCGGGGACGCTTGAAACGCTCGAGCGGCTCGACGGCTGGATACTGGGCCCGATCGGACACCGGGAATATCCGAGGAACGATCCCACCTGGGTCAACGCGCACCCGCTGCTGCGCAGCCATTTCCAGTTCTACGCAAACTACAAGCCGTTCAAGTCCTATCCCAACCTGCCGTCGGTGCACCAGAACGTGGACATGCTGTTCCTGCGCGAAACGACCGAAGGCTTCAAGGTGGACGCCAATCTCTACCAGGGCTACGGCGAATTCCAGCCCACCGAAGACATGGCGATCGGCATCTGCGTGACCACGCGCCACAAGAGCCGGTTGATCGCGGAGGCCGCGTTCGAAGCAGCGTGCGCCCGTCCGCGGAAGAAAGTGAGCGCGATCCACAAGAACACGGTGTATCGCATGGGCGACGGCCTTTTTGCCGACGAGTGCCGCAAGGTGGCTGCGCGCTTTCCGGAGGTCGAATTCGAGGAAGTGATCGTGGACACCTGTGCGCTGCGCCTCGTCATGAAGCCGCAGCAGTACGACGTGCTGGTCACCACCAATCTCTACGGTGACATCCTGACCGACGAGGCGGCCGGACTCGTCGGTGGCCTCGGGCTCGCGCCCGGCCTCAATGCCGGGGAACGCCATGCGATGGCGCAGGCGACGCACGGGTCGGCGCCCGACATCGCAGGCAAAAACGTCGCCAATCCGTACGCGATGATCATGTCCGGCAAGATGCTCTACGAGTGGCTTGCGCGCAAGCGCAACGAGCCGCAGGCCGCAGCGGCAGCCCGCGCCATCGATGCGGCGATGGCGCGCGTGATCGAAGAGGGCAGGCACCTCACGCGCGACTTGGGTGGAACGGCCGGCACGACCCAAATGGGGGACGCCGTCGCGGGTGCGATTTGAAGCGCTTCGGCCAAACCCGTTATCCTCGCAGTTTCATCCTCTTCACCCCGTGCTGATGCGGGGCTCGTCACGGAGGTCATGTCATGTCTGAGACGATCACGGCTGAAACCATCGCGCAACATGCCGTCGAGCGCGCCTTGATGCTGGTAGACGGTAAGTGGACTGCGAGCGCCGACGGCCGGCTGCTCGGCGTCGAGAATCCCGCCAACCGCGCGATCATCGCCGAAGTGCCGCGCGGTGGCGCGGAGGACGTGGATCGTGCGGTGCGTGCGGCGGAACGCGCATTCGAAGCATGGAAGACGATCGCGCCCCGCGAGCGCGGAAAACTGCTGCTCAAGGTTGCCGATGCGATGGAGGCGAAGAGTGAAGCGCTGTCGCGGCTTCTCGCGACCGAAACCGGCAACGCGATTCGCACGCAGTCGCGGCCGGAAGTGCGCACGGCGATCGACGTCTTCCGTTACTTTGGCGGCGTGGCAGGCGAGGTCAAGGGCGAGACGGTACCCCTTGGCGAGAACGTTTTGAGCTACACGCGGCGCGAGCCGATCGGCGTGGTGGGCGCGATCATCCCGTGGAATTCGCCGGTGGTCCTGGGCTCGCTCAAGATAGCGATGTCGATCGCGGCCGGCAATACGCTCGTGCTCAAGGCCGCCGAGGACGCGCCGCTTGCGATCCTGGAAGTCGCGAGGCTCTGCCAGCAACTGCTGCCGCCCGGCGTCATCAACGTGCTGACCGGGTATGGCGAGGAATGTGGCGCCGCGCTTGCGCAGCATCCGCTCGTGCGCAAGCTTTCTTTCACCGGTTCGACCGAGGTGGGGAAGTCCGTCATGCGCGCCGCATCCGGGCGCATCGTGCCGGTCTCTCTCGAACTGGGCGGCAAGAGCCCGGCCATCGTGTTTCCCGACGCCGATGATGAGCGGGTCGTGGACGGCGTCATCAGCGGGATGCGTTTCACGCGGCAGGGCCAGTCGTGCACCGCCGGGTCGCGGCTCTTCCTGCATCGTTCGATATTCGACTCGTTCTTGCAGAAGCTCACCGCGAAGCTTGCAGCGCTCAAAATCGGCGATCCGCTCGACGAATCGACCGACATGGGTGCAATCATCAACCGCAAGCAGTTCGAGCGCGTGTGCGGCTACATCGAAGACGGAGTGCAGCAGAAAGGCGCAAGGCTGGTGATGGGCGGTCTGCCGCCGAAGGAGGGACCGTTATCACGAGGCTATTTCGTTCAGCCGACCGTGTTTGCCGAGGCGCGGAACGACTGGCGCATTGCGCGCGAAGAGATTTTCGGACCGGTCCTCGTCGCCATTCCGTGGATGGAAGAAAGCGAAGCGGTCCGCATGGCGAACGACAGTCATTACGGGCTCGCCGCGTATGTGTGGACGCACGACATCGGCCGCGCGCTGCGCACCGCGCACGCAATCGAAGCCGGCTGGGTCCAGATCAATCAGGGCTTGGGACAGTCGATGGGCCACTCGTATGGCGGCGTGAAGCAAAGCGGCATCGGGCGCGAGTTCTCGCTCGAAGGCATGCTCGACAGCTTTACGCAGCGCAAAAGCGTGACGGTCAATCTGCAGTACTGAAGCTGCGCGCGTGCGCCCGCGCTACTTGCGCATGTAGTTTTCGTGGCGGAAGAGGAAGTCCGGGCCGACGAAGCGGTGCGTGAAGCGATCCGGCAGAAAGCGGTATTCGACGAATCCCACTTCACGCACGCCCCAGTGCAGGCGCTCCGGCGGCCCATTGACGCACGCGGTCGCCGGGCTCCACACGTGATAGATGCCATCGAGCGAGAACGATCGCGACTGATGCTTGTGCCCGCAACTCACGAGGCGCACGCCGTGGCGGTGACACAGCGCCAGGAGGCGTGAACGGCTTGCGAGGTCGAGGCACGACTGGCGCAGAATGGGATCCTCGCGATCGGCTTCAGTGGGATGATCCAGAAAAAGCGGCTTGTGCAGGAAAAGCGCAATCGGGCGCCCTGACAACGACGCGAACGTATCTTCGATCCACTGCCACTGTTCGATCTCGGCACGCTGGCCGCCGCTTGCAAAGAGCTGCGCGTTGATGCCGACGAGCCCCCAGCCGCCGGCTTCGAACGCCCAGCGCTCTTCCCCGAAGTGCCGCACGAAACGCGCGCGGCGTTCGTCGTTTACGCGCTGAGGCATCTTTCCGAACAGCACGTTGTCGCCGATGTCGTGATTGCCCGGCAGGTAGCGGCACGGCACGCGCAGCTTGCCGATTTCGGCGCGGGCAAACGCGTGATCCGCCTCGATGTCGGGATCCTCCATCACGAGATCGCCGTTCACGACGACCAGATCGGGCTTTTCGCGGTCGATCCACTGGGCGACGAGCTGCCAGTTGTCGTGATGGTGTGCATGACCCGCACCGAGATGCAGATCCGAAACCTGAACCAACCGGTACACGCTCATATCGGCGCTATGCTACGGAGGCTCCGTTCGGCCCGCAAGCTCGGGGCACAGCAGTATTGTTCGAACCCCCGCGGCGCGTTGCTATAATCGTCTCGTAAAAAGAAGGCCGGCGTTGCGCGCCGGGACGCACGCGCACAAACGAAGCTGCGTGCGTTTTTTGCATGCCAAGGGAGGCAAGCAGACAGTGGCACATCGCACGATGCAACGATGTCTCGCGGCATGTTGCGCGGCAGTGCTCATGGCGGGGGCCGCAACGGCGATCGCTGCGGAAAAAAAACACAAAAAGCGCGCCGCTCCAAAAAAGCTCGAGCGTCTTGCCTGCATTCTCGGCACCCGAGACCGGCACGCGCGGATCGCGGTCGAACTCAGGGGCGGGACCGTGGAGAACTTTGCGTATTACAGCAAGTGGAAGCCGCGCACCTGCTCAGTGCACGTCGCGCGCGGCGATCCCTACAGCAAGTGGCAGGATTACGGCGCGCATACCACCGTCACTACCGAGAACGGGACGTTTCTCATCGAACACGCACGCACTGAAGTCCAGTTCCTGTTCCGGGACGTGGACCGCATGTTCTACTGCGGCATGGAAGGCAAGATCCGCGGCAGCCTCACGGTGAAGCGGGGTAAGCGCGAGTGCGTGCTCGAAGGCGTGATGGACGAGGAAACGGATAGCGAACCGCCCGCAGCCGCGGCACTTCCCGCCGGTTAGTTTCCCTTTCCGACTGCTTTGCCGTGTCCGGCGGATTTTGCGCCCGCCTGGGCGCCCATGGTGCCACCACCGGTGACGATGCCGCGCCCATAGGCGTTGCCATTGCCCTGCGAACCGGCTGTCGTGCCGGCCCCCGTCACGATGCCGCGCCCGTATGCGTGTCCCTGGCCTTGACCGCTCTCCGTTGCGCCGCCTGCGGTGACGACGCCCGAACTGGAGCGGCTGCCGCCGGTCGTGCTCGCG
>DATFGD010000556.1:0-4577 GCA_035249725.1 Burkholderiales bacterium | reverse complement strand
CACTTTGAAGAATACGGTCGGCGCGACCGGCGTCGGGCTGCACACCGGCTTGAAGGTGTCACTGACGCTGCGGCCGGCGGCGCCCAATACCGGGATCGTGTTCCGGCGGGTCGATCTTCCCGACCCCGTTGACATCAAAGCGAATCCGTACGCCGTCGGCGATACGCGGCTGTCCTCATGCCTCGAGCAACACGGGGTGCGCGTCTCCACGGTAGAGCACTTGATGTCGGCATTCGGAGGCCTGGGGATCGATAACGCTTACGTTGATGTCTCGGCGCCTGAGGTCCCGATCATGGACGGCAGCGCGGGTCCGCTCGTGTTTTTGTTGCAGTCGGCCGGAATCGAGGTACAGAGCGTCCCAAAAAAATTCATCCGTATCCTCGAACCTGTAGAGGTGCGCGATGGCGATAAATGGGTGCGTTTCGCGCCGCACGCAGGATTCAAGCTCGAACTCAGCATCGACTTCGATCACCCGGTGTTCGACCGATCGCACCAGTCGGTATGCGTCGATTTTGCGACCACGTCGTACGTCAAGGAAGTCAGCCGGGCGCGTACCTTCGGGTTCATGCAGGACGTCGAAAGCATGCGGGCGCAAGGTCTCGCGCTGGGCGGCAGCCTGGACAATGCGATCGTCATGGACGACTACCGCGTGCTCAACAACGACGGCTTGCGCTACAGCGACGAATTCGTGAAGCATAAGGTGCTCGACGCGATCGGCGACCTTTACCTGCTGGGCCATCCCCTGATCGGAGCATTCAGCGGTTACAAATCCGGCCATGCACTGAATAATCTGCTCCTGCGGCGCCTTCTCGAGACCGAACACGCGTGGGAATATGTGAGCTTCGAGCGCGCTGAGGACGCACCCGCTTTTCTGGGCTGGCAGACACAATTCGCATGAGATGCACGGCCAGCGCGCCTTGCATCTGACTCGATATGCTCCTTGTGCGGTTGGTCGGGTTGTTGGCGCTGATCACCATCGGCGCAGCGCTGATTGTGTATCTTTTTACCCGCAACCGGCGCTACCTGCGGTTCGCCTGGAGAGCGTTCCAGTTCACGGTGATCTTCGCCGTGGTCGTCATGGCGTTCTACGTTGTGGAGCGTCTGCTACTGGCCGTCTGATGGGCGGCGGCGTCCATGACGGCGTACTAGATTGTTTACCGCCGCTTTCAAGCTCGAGTCTGGTAGCTTGTGCGCGAGCTCTCGAAAAACTTCAATATTTTCAATACGCCGCTTCCCGGATAGGGGGCCGTCATTCCGCTCGGTCGTGACGTCCTTCACTTGCAGCACTATTTTAATTCCAGTAATCTCGGGTTCCCGTTTTTGGATATTCGATAACAAGCTTGGCGCGAGTTGCTTGAGTTTCGTCGCGACCGCCGCGTTGTCAGCCGTAACGAAAAGCGTTCCCGTCCGGTAGTCGGACACCCGGCTCGCGTGGGTAAGGGGATGCGCAGCGCAACGTGAAAAAACCCGTTGCAGCTGCGCGAGGCGGCGCGCTTTGCGGGAAAGCGCGTCCAGTTCCGCCGTACCGAGCAGTGCACCGATCTTCCGGGCGGTCACGAGGAAACCGTTGTGAGGAAACAATGAATATTATTCTAGTTTCCGAAAACCTGGCAAAAGCGAAGACGATCACGCTGGGGATGCCCCACATCGCGCTGCTCGGGGCCGCTGCAGTTTCCTCCGTCATCGTGCTGGCGGCGCTGCTGCACTACGCAGTGGTGCGATTCGCGCCGGACTTCAATGTGCCCTATCTCGATTCGTTACTCGGCTCATCCCGCCACGAGATCGGGGACGCAGATCAATTCCATATGCGGGAGAACATCAACGCGATCGCGATCCGGGTCGGCCAAATGCAGGCGCAGCTCTTGCGTCTCGATACTTTGGGCGAGCGGCTTGCCCGGCTCGCGGGGTTCAAGCCGCATGATCTGCTGTTTGGGGAAACGCCCGGACAGGGGGGCGTCGCGCCCGGTGCATTGGGTGAGCCGCTCTCGCTTGCTGACGTTACACGGCAGCTCGACACGCTTACCCGCCAGGTGGATGAGCGTAGCGATCGGCTTGGTATCCTGGAATCACTCTTTACGCTTGACCGAGCGAGAAAGCAGCTTGTACCGACCATGGCGCCGATCGAAGGCGGGTGGAATTCGTCGGACTATGGCTGGCGCATCGATCCCTTCACCGGCCAGCGCGCGTTTCACGAAGGTGTCGACTTCATCGCCGAGCACGGCACGACGATACAGGCGGCCGCAGCAGGCGTGGTCTCGTATTCAGGCTTGCACCCTCAGTATGGTAATATGATCGAGATCGACCACGGTAACGGCCTCGTCACGCGGTACGCACACGCGTCGGCTCGGGCGGTGAAAATGGGCGATCTCGTCATGCGCGGCGCGAAGGTCGGTGAGGTGGGCAAGACGGGGCGTGCAACGGGAACCCATCTGCATTTCGAGGTGCGGCGGAATGGCGCTCCGCAGAATCCCGCGCGATTTCTGCGATTGCCTGGCTGAGGCACGGCGACTAGGTTAGCGGGGGGTGGGGTGTTTCCCCACCCCTTTTTATTTAGAACCGGAATTTCATGGTCACGGGTTTACTCAAGAAGGTCTTCGGCAGCCGCAACGAACGGCTGCTGAAGCAGTATCAGCGCACCGTACGCGAGGTGAACGCGTTTGAGCCCCAGGTGCAAAAAATGGGCGACGCCGATTTGCGCGCGAAGACCGAAACATTCAGACAACGCTTTCGCGACGGTGAAACGCTCGACCGGCTACTGCCCGAGGCGTTCGCGGTAGTGCGCGAGGCGGGCCGGCGCACCCTCAACATGCGTCATTTTGACGTGCAATTGATGGGCGGCATCGCGCTACACAACGGCAAGATTGCGGAGATGCGCACAGGCGAAGGTAAAACGCTGGTTGCGACGCTTCCGGCCTATCTCAATGCGCTCTCGGGTGCCGGCGTGCACATCGTTACGGTCAACGATTACCTTGCCCAGCGCGACGCCGACTGGATGGGCAAGATCTACCGTTTCCTGGGGCTGACGGTCGGCGTCAACCTGTCGCAGATGGAGCACACACTGAAGCAGGAAGCGTACGCGGCCGATATCACGTACGGCACGAACAACGAGTTTGGCTTCGATTATCTCCGGGACAATATGGTCTATCAGGTTTCGGAGAAAGTCCAACGCGGGCTCTCTTACGCGATCGTTGACGAGGTGGATTCCATCCTGATCGATGAAGCGCGCACGCCGCTCATCATATCGGGTCAGGCAGAGGACACCACCGACCTCTACGTTGCAATCGACAGGGTCACGCCCAAGCTCGTACGGCAGAAGGAGGAGAAGGGCCCGGGCGATTACTGGGTCGATGAGAAGGCGCACCAGGTGTTGCTTTCGGAGCAAGGCCACGAGCATGCGGAAGCGCTACTCGCCGAGGCGGGGCTGCTGCCGGAGGGCAGCAGCCTCTACGACCCGAGCAACATCATTCTGATGCATCACCTCAACGCGTCGCTGCGCGCGCACAGTCTGTTTCACCGTGATCAGCAATACGTGGTGCAGAATGGTGAAATCATTATCGTGGATGAATTTACCGGCCGTCTGATGCCCGGCCGGCGTTGGTCGGAAGGGCTGCACCAGGCGGTGGAGGCCAAGGAAGGCGTGGAGATCCAGAAGGAAAATCAGACGCTCGCTACCATCACCTTCCAGAACTACTTCCGGATGTACAAGAAACTCGCCGGCATGACCGGGACGGCGGACACGGAAGCGTACGAGTTTCAGCAAATCTACGGCCTGGAAACGGTCGTCATCCCGACGCACAAGCCCATGATCCGCGAAGACCGCGGCGATCAGGTCTACCGGACGGCGCGCGAGAAATTTGCGGCGATCATCAACGATATCCGGGACTGTTACGAACGCGGACAGCCGGTACTCGTCGGCACGACTTCAATAGAAAACTCCGAAGTGCTCTCTGCCCTGCTGGAGAAGGAGAAGCTGCCGCACAATGTACTGAACGCCAAGCAGCATGCGCGTGAGGCGGAAATCGTTGCTCAAGCCGGGCGGCCGAAAATGGTTACCATCGCGACCAACATGGCGGGCCGCGGCACCGATATCGTACTGGGCGGCAACCCCGAACCCGAGGTGAACAAGACCCTTGCCGACGAATCGGTGCCCGAAGAGCAGAGGCGCAGGCGCGTCGACGAAATCCGCATGGATTGGCAGAAGCTCCACAATCAGGTGGTGGCCGCCGGCGGACTTCACATCGTCGGCACCGAACGCCACGAGTCACGGCGCATCGACAACCAGTTGCGAGGGCGTTCGGGCCGTCAGGGCGATCCGGGATCGAGTCGCTTTTATCTCTCGCTCGAGGATCCATTGCTCCGGATATTCGCATCGGACCGCGTGGCCGCAATAATGGAGCGGCTCAAGATGCCCGAAGGGGAGGCGATCGAGCATCCCTGGGTTTCACGCTCCATCGAAAACGCTCAGCGCAAAGTTGAAGCGCGAAACTTCGACATTCGGAAGCACCTCCTCGAGTACGACGACGTCGCTAACGATCAGCGTAAGGTCATCTACCAGCAGCGCAATGAGTTGTTGGAGT
>DATFGD010000555.1:0-4413 GCA_035249725.1 Burkholderiales bacterium | reverse complement strand
GCAGGCCGGTTTGAAAGTGAGCGGTAAGTCGGCGAAGGAAGGGCTGTGCGAGATGGTCGAGCTGTCGGACCATCCCTGGTTCGTCGGCTGCCAATTCCATCCCGAGTTCACGTCTACGCCGCGCGACGGACATCCGCTCTTCAAGGCTTTTGTGCAGGCAGCGTTGCTCAATGCACATTCGGATGCCGCGCTGGAAACAGCGGGACGGCTCAAGAACATCGCTTGAATCCGGGCGATCAATGAAGCTGTGCGGATTCGAGATCGGGCTCGATAGGCCTCTTTTCTTGATAGCGGGGCGCCCGCGGAGGGCGGAGCAGGGCCCCGCTGGCGGGATGCGACCCCGTAGTCGGGATGCAGGGCCCGCGGATTCGGGCAAGAGGTCGATGTGAACCTGTGCGGATTCGAAGTCGGGCTGGATAAGCCACTCTTTCTGATAGCGGGCCCCTGCGTGGTCGAGTCGCGGCAACTCGCATTCGATACGGCAGGCGAATTGAAGCAGATCTGCGGCGACCTGGAGATTCCCTTTGTCTACAAGTCCTCTTACGACAAGGCGAACAGAAGCTCGATCCAGTCGTTTCGCGGGCTGGGCATGGAACGAGGGCTGGAGATACTGAGCGACGTGCGCAGGTCGGTCGGCGTGCCGGTGCTGACCGACGTGCACGAGACGGAGGACATCGGTGCCGTAGCAGCGGCGGTCGATGTATTGCAGACGCCTGCATTTCTGTGCCGGCAGACGGACTTTATTGCGGCGGTGGCGCGCGCCGGCAAGCCGGTCAATATCAAAAAAGGGCAGTTTCTTGCGCCGGGCGATATGAAAAACGTGGTGGAGAAAGCGCGCGCAGCGAGCGGGCACGATAACGTCATGGTGTGCGAGCGGGGCGTATCGTTCGGCTACCACAATCTCGTCTCCGACATGCGCTCGCTTGCGATCATGCGCGAAACCGGCTGTCCCGTGGTCTTCGACGCGACGCACTCGGTGCAGTTGCCCGGCGGACTGGGAGTCGCGAGCGGCGGACAGCGCGAGTTCGTTCCCGTACTCGCGAGAGCAGCGGCTGCAACCGGAATTGCGGGAGTGTTCATGGAAACGCATCCGGATCCGGACAAGGCCTTGTCGGATGGTCCCAACGCCTGGCCTTTGAAGCACATGAAGACGTTGCTCGAGACCCTGAAGGCGCTGGACCAACTGGTCAAGCGCAGAGGCTTTGCCGAGAATCTGCTGATGTAGCGCCCGTCCGATAACCACGAGCCAGGAAGACACTGAACATGAGTGCGATCGTTGATGTGATAGCGCGCGAAATTCTCGATTCACGCGGCCACCCCACCGTCGAAGCGGATGTGCTGCTCGAATCCGGAGTATTGGGCCGGGCCGCAGTGCCTTCGGGTGCCTCGACGGGGAGTCGCGAGGCGATCGAATTGCGCGATGGGGACGCGCAGCGTTACGGCGGCAAGGGGGTGCTGAAGGCGGTCGAACACATCAACACCGAAGTCTGCGAAGCGGTAATCGGGGTGGACGCCACCGAGCAGAGCTTCATCGACAAGACGCTGATCGATCTCGACGGCACCGAAAACAAGTCCCGTCTTGGCGCAAACGCCATCCTGTCCGTGTCCCTGGCGGTCGCCAAGGCCGCTGCTGAAGAGTCCGGCCTGCCGCTGCATCGTTACCTCGGCGGAGCAGCGGCGATGTCGATGCCGGTTCCGATGATGAACGTCATCAACGGCGGCGCACACGCCGACAACAGCCTCGAGATGCAGGAATTCATGATCATCCCCACGGGCATGCCGTCGTTTCGCGAAGCCTTGCGCTGTGGCGCAGAGGTCTTCCAGACGCTCAAGAAGTTGCTCAAGGACCGTGGACTCGCCACTGCCGTCGGTGATGAGGGTGGTTTCGCGCCGCGTCTGCCGCGTCATGAGGCCGCGCTGAAGGTAATCATCGAGGCGATCGAAGCGGCGGGCTACCGCCCGGGCGAAGACGTGATGCTGGCCCTGGACTGCGCCAGTTCGGAGTTCTACGAGGATGGCGAGTACACGCTCGCTTCGGAAGGGCTTTCGCTCAAGCCGGGCGAGTTCATCGACTATCTCGCGGCCTGGGTGGACCGGTATCCCATCATCAGCATCGAGGACGGGATGGCCGAAGATGACTGGGAGGGGTGGAAGCTGCTCACCGACCGTCTGGGCGACAGAGTGCAGCTCGTCGGCGACGATCTCTTTGTAACCAACACGCGCTACTTGCGCCAGGGCATCGAGCAGGGCATCGCCAATTCCATTCTCATCAAAGTAAACCAGATCGGGACGCTGACGGAAACGTTCGCGGCGATCGAGCTTGCCAAACGCGCCCGCTATACCGCGGTGGTGTCGCACCGCTCGGGGGAAACGGAGGACACCACGATCGCGGACATCGCGGTCGCCACCAACGCCATGCAGATCAAGACCGGCTCGCTGTCGCGCTCTGACCGTCTCGCCAAGTACAACCAGTTGCTGCGCATCGAGGAGGATCTCGGCGATACGGCGAGTTACCCCGGGCGCGGTGCCTTCTACCAACTGCGCTGAGCGGGCCGGGGCATCGCCGCGTGCGCCTGCTTACCCTGGTTCTTGCGGCACTGATCGCGCTCATCCAATACCCGCTGTGGCTCGGAAAAGGAAGCTGGCTGCGCGTGTGGGAAGTAGACCAGCAGATCCGGGCGCAGCGCGCGACCAACCACCGTTTGCAGGCGCGGAATAATGCACTCGATGCCGAGGTGCGCGATCTCAAGCAGGGGCTCGAAGCGATCGAAGAGCGCGCACGGAGCGAACTCGGCATGGTGAAGCACGACGAGATCTTCTTCCAGATCGTCGAGCCGCGTGCCGGTGCGCTCCCCGGCAGGCAATAGCGCTTTCGCCTCATGACCGCGCGTATCCTCGAAGGTGCGGTGATTGCCCGCGATGTCTACGCCAAGCTCGAAAAGCGTATCGGAGCGCTGAGGAAGCGCGGTGTGCAGCCGGGCCTCGCGGCGCTGGAAGTCGGTGGCAATCCGGCGTCGCTGGTCTACATCCGGAACAAGGTGAAGGCCTGCGTGGCAGCCGGGCTGCACTCGGAAGTGCATCAATTTCCAGCGGACTGCCCGGAGGCCACAGTCCTCTCGCGGCTGCACGAGTTGAACCGCGATCCGAGAGTTCACGGCATCATCGTTCAACTGCCCCTGCCCACCGGGCTCGACCGGCGGCGCATCGTCCAGGCGATCGCTCCGGAGAAGGACGTGGACGGATTCGGCTGGCGCAATCTCGGCGCGCTACTCGACGGTGCACCCGGTTATGTACCGGGGACGCCCCTCGCGGTGATGACGATGCTGGATCATGCGGGCATTCCGGTCGAAGGCCGAAGCGCGGTCGTGGTAGGCCGGAGCGCGGTAGTGGGGAAACCGATGGCATTGCTGCTGCTTGCGCGCCATGCGACCGTAAGTGTGTGCCATTCGAAGACCGCCGATCTGGCCGCGTTCACTTCGCGTGCCGACATACTGGTCGTTGCCGCCGGGATGCCGCGGCTCATTACGGGCGATATGGTGCAAACCGGCGCCGCCATCTTCGATGTGGGCATCAATCGGCTCCCCGACGGCAAACTCGCCGGCGATGTGGATTTCGAAAGCGCGAGACGGAAGGCGTCCTACATCACCCCCGTGCCCGGGGGCGTGGGCCCCATGACGGTCGCCATGCTGATTTCGAATACCGTGTTTGCTGCGGAATGCAGCTGTACCTGAACGCGAAGACCGAAAATTGCCTTCCATGCCAGGTGCAAGTTGGCCGAGATGTCCTGCGCGCAGATTCCTTGCGGTAACGGGTCGAGAACACGCTCAGCAATAGAATGCACTCGCGAAATGGAGGAGGAAGTCGGGACCGAGGTAACTGCGAAAGCTGAAGTAGCTGAGCACGGCCGCCAGCGCGGCCAGCAAGGCCCACACGACGACTCTCCAAGGATGCACCATTGTCGCTCGCTCGCGGTATAGCGATCGGACGTTCACCGAAACGATTATCGCATACGCGGTTGAGGGTTTAAGAACGTGCGCGTACGCCTGCATGATCATAGCGCACGCAGTTATAAGAGCGCGGCGGAGCGCTTGCTATAATCACCTGTTTTGGCTTTTCCAAGTTGGCTGCCGACGTCATTCCCGTACCGGATTCGGGTCTCGCCTTTACCGATCTCTACACTGCCGAGGGGCTGGCGCGTGTCGACGACCTTTTTCTGCGTCACCTCGCGCACCGCGACGCGGGTCTGGCGCAACAACTGCTATCAGCCCGTAATGGTGCCGATGCGCTCACGGTAAAGCAGGAATCCGAGCTGTTGCTGGCGCTCGTGCCGTGCCTGGAAGCTTTCGTTGGCGGGCTATTCGGGATAGAGGAGGAATTGCAGGCGCTGTCTCGTGCGCATCATGTCCGGACCCC
>DATFGD010000554.1:0-4085 GCA_035249725.1 Burkholderiales bacterium | reverse complement strand
GGAATGGAACGACACCGCAGTGCCCTCGCCCGCCGGCACGCTGCTCCACGAGTTATTCGAAGAGCAGGCTGCCCGCACGCCGGACGCCGTCGCGGTTGTGGCGAGCGATCAGCGCTTGTGTTACCGGGAACTCGACGTGCGCGCGACTCAGCTCGCGCGTTGGCTCCAGCGCAACGGCGCGGAAGCGGGTACGCTCGTTCCGATCTGCGTAGAGCGCTCAGCCGAAATGGTCATCGGCCTTCTCGGCATCCTGAAGGCCGGGGCGGGCTACGTGCCGGTCGATCCCGATCTTCCCGCTCAACGTATCGGCTACATGCTGGAAGAAGCTCGTGCGCCGATCATCCTCGCACAACAGCATCTCGTTCCCAGGCTGCCGGAAAACCGCAGCAGAACCGTCTGCCTCGATACGGATTGGCCCGCCATCGTAAAAGAACCCGCGTCGCCTGCAGCAAAGCGAACGACCGAGAACAGCGTCGCGTACGTGATCTACACCTCCGGATCGACCGGACGGCCGAAAGGCGTGATCGTTCCGCACGTCGCGATATGCAACCATATGCACTGGATGCAGCGCGCCTATCCGCTCGCGCCAGCCGATGCGGTCCTGCAGAAGACGGGATTCGGCTTCGATGCTTCCGTCTGGGAATTTTTCGCACCGCTCATGGCGGGCGCCCGCATCGTGATGGCCCGGCCCGGCGGACAGCTCGATCCCGCGTACCTCGCGGAAGCCATCCTCTCCCACGGTGCGACGCGGTTGCAACTCGTGCCGTCGCAACTTCGGCTGCTGCTCGAAGAGCCGGCATTCTGGTGCTGCGCGCCGCCGCTGAAGGACGTTTTCTGCGGGGGCGAGCCGCTGACACCGGAACTGTGCACGGACTTTTACCGGCGCCTTCCGCACGCCAACCTGCACAATCTGTACGGGCCGACCGAGGCAGCCGTCGATTCGACGGCGTGGCGCTGTCCCCGCGAGCGCATGCCGCCGGTCATCCCGATCGGCCGGCCGATCGACAACGCGCGCGCCTATATCGTCAACCCGCGGATGCAGTTGTCGCCGATCGGCGTGCCGGGCGAGCTCCTGATCGGAGGCGCCGGGCTTGCCCGCGGCTACCTCGATCGGGCCGAACTCACGGCCGAAAAGTTCATTCCCGATCCATTCCGTGACGAGGACGGCGCACGGGTCTATCGCACCGGGGATTTGGCGCGTTATCTGTCGGACGGCACCATGGAGTACCTCGGCCGCATCGATGAGCAGGTCAAAATCCGCGGCTACCGCATCGAGCCCGGGGAAATCGAAGCGGTGATGCGGCAGCACCCGGCGGTGCGCCACGCTGTCGTGGTCGCGCATAAAGACGCGTCCGGCGACAGGCGGCTCGCCGCTTACTTCGTAGCAGAGAACCAAAACGCCGATCTGGTGGACCAATTGCGTAGCCGCATGCGGATCACATTGCCTGACTACATGGTACCGGCCTATTTCGTTCAACTCGAATCGCTGCCCCTCAGTCACAACGGCAAGCTCGATCGGCGAGCGCTGCCATCGCCGAGTACGCCGGAAACGGTATCGCGCGCAGCTACCGTGGCGCCCCGCACCGCGCCGGAGGAACTGGTGGCCACACTGTTTCGCGAGGCGCTTGCGCGCGACGATATCGGGATACACGACAATTTCTTCGATCTCGGTGGGGATTCGATCATGGCCGCGCGTTTGATGGCGCGGCTGCGCGCGGCCTCGGGGATGGATCTGCGGCTGCGCAACCTGTTCGAGAGGCCAACGGTGGCTGGCCTCGCGGAGGCAGTCGATGCGCTGTCGTGGTTGGCGAGAACGGGCATGCCGGCGGACGGCGGCGCGGGACGTGAACGAATCGAACTGTGATGGTCCCCGGTTTCCTTGCAGAACTGCGCAGCCGCGATATCCGTATCCGGGTCGAAGGCGATCGGCTGCAGCTCGACGCGCCCACCGGTGCGTTGACGCCGGAACTGCGTGAGGAACTGCGCCAACGCAAAGACGAAATCCTGGCGTTCCTGCGGACGGCTGAAACGCTCGCCCGGCAGCAGCGCGCGATCGTGCCGTTGCAACCGCTCGGTACGCGCGTGCCCGTTTTTGGCGTGGGCGGCCATAACGGGGATATCTTCTGCTACCGCGCCTTGGCGGTCGCCCTGGGCAAGGATCAGCCTTTTTTCGGACTGCAACCCCCCGGCCTGGACGGCCATGGCGAACCGCTCAGCCGCGTCGAGGACTACGCTGCATATTTTGCACCGCAGATCCGCAGCTTCTGGTCCAACGGTCCCTATGTTGTTGCCGGCTACTGCGCCGGCGGCGGCATCGCTTTTGAACTGGCGCGACAGCTCGTCGAGGACGGCGCGGAAGTCGCGTTCGTTGCGCTTTTCGGCTGTCCTTATTCCGCGGCATACCGCACCGTGCCGCAATTGCGCCTGCGCGTCGCGCGGGGAATCGACCGGCTCGCGACGCACATTCGGGCGCTCGCTCCTCTGTCGTATCGGGACCGGCGGCGGTACATCACGCGCAAGTGGACCCAGCGGCGCGAACGGCTGCAGGCGGCACGTCCCACCGAGCCCGATACCGTCCTCGCACAGCGCACTCGGCTCGAGAAAGCCACGATCGCCGCAGTTCGGCGCTACACGCCGACCCCCTTTCCCGGACGCGTGGCGTTGTTTCTTCCGAGCCGAAAACTGGTTGATACACCCGATGTGCCGTTGCGGTGGCGCACGGTCGCACAGAGCTCCGACGAATTCTACGGCCCGGATGACTGCAGCGGCGACCTCATGCTGCGTGATCCATACGTGCACCTCTTTGCCGATCTTTTCAGGCAGTGTCGCGACGGCGGTCGGCAGAAGGCGGCATGAGCGCACCCGCGTTTCGCTTCCCGAGTGCCGTACCGGCTGATGCACTCCCATCGCCGTCCGTCGCGTCCGGTGTCGTCACGCGGCTACGGTGGGACGATTGTGATCGCAGTCAGTACATCGCCGATCACCTGGACGGGCTCCAGCCGGCGGTCGTGCTGGGCGCCATCGATCACTGGCCGTCGCGGGAAAAGTGGACACCGCAATTCTTCAAGGACTGCTACGGCGCGCTCGAAGTAACAATCGATGGCAGGGCGTGGCGACTCGCTGAACTGATCGATCGTATTGTTGCTTCAACGCCGGAACACCCGGCGCCTTATCTTCGAAATCAACCTCTCGGGCGCTGGCCGCGCGAACTGCTCGCCGATGTTTCTCCGCTTCCGCGCTGCATCCGTCCGAATTACCTCGAAAGCCCGCTTTTTCCAGCTCGCGGATCCCAGATCAGCCTCGAGCTTTACATCGGCGGCGCCGGAGCCGCGTTCCCGATGCTGCACTACGATTTCCGGCACATGCACGCGTTCCTCATGCAGATCCATGGGACGAAGGAGTACGTTGTCTTCGCGCCGGATCAGGAACGTTACTTGTATCCGCGCCCGGGCATTGAGGGTAACAAATCGAGCATTCCCGACATCGAAAACGTGGATCGTGCCCGCTTTCCGCTCTATGCTCACGCCAAAGGGATGCGTTTTCTGCTGAATGCAGGGGAGACGCTTTTCGTCCCCGGTGGATGGTGGCACACGGCACGCATCCTCACGACGTCGATCACGGTCTCGGTCAATGGGGCCAGCGCCGGAAACTGGGTGCAATACCGACGCGATTACTGCGCCGGAATCGCGCAATGGTCTCCCATCAAGGCTGGTGTGGTAAACGCTTATCTCGCTCTGTTGGGCGCGCTGTTGTCCATCTTCGAAACATGATGGGGCGGCTCGCACCGTCTGGCGATATCGTCTTGTCGCTCGTTCACGGCGCAATGGAAATTGCCGCTGTGGGACTCGAGGTCTCACAGAGGGTGGTTCATCGACTGTCGCTCTCGCTGTCGGAAGACGAGCGAGCAAGAGCCGGCCGTTTCGCCTTTGAGCGCGATTGGCGGCGCTTCGTCGTCGCGCGTGGGAGGCTGCGGGAATTGCTGGGCCAACGCCTCGACGTCCGACCGGAATCGATTCAGTTCGCCTACGGGAAGCATGGCAAACCGGTCCTTGACCAGCCGTTTTGCCGAAGCGGCCTGCGCTTCA
>DATFGD010000553.1:0-3894 GCA_035249725.1 Burkholderiales bacterium | reverse complement strand
AAGTTTCAGAAAGTCGATTTCGGGGATATCGACAAGGGTAAGATGCCGTATACCAAGAATGCCAATGACGGCTGGGTCGCGTTGGTTCAGCACTATTTTCTGAGCGCCTGGCTGCCTAAGAACGGCACGCCGCGCGAGTTTTACACCCGAAAACTGGAGGGCGATTTGTACGCGGCCGGCGTGATTGTGCCGGTGGGAAACGTCGAGCCCGGCTCGACCGCCGCGCTCACCGTGCCGCTCTATGCGGGGCCGCAAGAGCAGGACAAGCTCGCAAAACTGGCGCCAGGACTCGACCTGACCGTCGATTACGGGTGGCTGACGGTCATTGCAGTGCCGCTCTTCTGGGTCTTGTCCTGGTTCCATGAATGGGTCGGCAACTGGGGCATTGCAATCATTCTGCTCACGGTGCTGATCAAGCTGCTTTTCTACCCGCTGTCCGAAGCGAGCTATCGTTCCATGGCGAAGATGCGCGTGCTCGCACCCAAAATGCAGCGGTTGAAGGAGCAGTATGGAAACGACCGGCAGCGCATGCAGCAGGCCATGATGGAGCTGTACAAAACAGAGAAGATCAATCCACTGGGCGGTTGTCTTCCAATCATCGTCCAGATTCCAGTCTTCATCGCGCTCTATTGGGTGCTGCTCGCAAGCGTGGAACTGCGGCACGCGCCGCTCATGCTCTGGATACAGGATCTTGCGGCACCCGACCCCTGGTTCGTGCTGCCGATCCTGATGGGCGCGACGATGATCATCCAGACCAGACTCAATCCGGAACCGCCCGACCCGGTGCAGGCAAAGGTGATGAAGATCATGCCGATCGCGTTCAGTATCTTTTTCTTCTTCTTTCCGGCCGGCCTTGTGCTTTACTGGCTGGTGAATAATGTGCTTTCCATTGCGCAGCAGTGGCATATCAACCGCGTGCTCGAACGCGCCAACCTGCGGCCATCAAGGAAAGGATAACGGCCGCAATCGTGTCGCCATGACTGCGCCAGATACGATCGCCGCCATCGCGACGGCACCCGGCCGCAGCGCGATCGGCATCATCCGGATTTCGGGACCGCAGGTGGCCGCCATAGCAGCGGGGGTGGTCGGTAGGCCGCTGACCGCACGGCGCGCGGTGCTTGCGGAATTCCGGGACTGCGACGGCGCCGCCATAGACCGCGGGCTCGCCTTATTCTTTCCGGGCCCAGGCTCCTACACCGGAGAAGACATCGTCGAATTGCACGGCCACGGCGGGTCCGTTGTGCTGCGCATGCTACTGGAGCGCTGCGTAGCGCTCGGCGCCCGCTTGGCGCAACCGGGGGAGTTCACCCGCCGGGCATTTCTTAACGGCAAGCTCGACTTGGCGCAGGCCGAGAGCGTGATCGATTTGATCGACGCGACGACAACGCAAGCCGCGCGCTCTGCCGCGCGCTCGCTCGGCGGCGTTTTTTCCAATGAAATACAATCACTTATGTCATCGCTCGTCGAGTTGCGCGCGCTCGTCGAGGCAACGCTGGACTTCCCTGAGGAAGAGGTCGACGTCGTGCATGGTGCAGACGTAGAGAGCCGGCTGAAGCGGGTAGTACAACATCTGAACGCTGTCCTCGAGGCCGCGCGACAGGGCAGTCTGTTGCGCGACGGTGTCCAGGTCGTGCTGGCCGGCGCGCCCAACGTAGGCAAGTCGAGCCTGCTCAATTGCTTGGCGGGGCAAGACGTCGCTATCGTGACTGACATTCCCGGCACGACGCGCGATACTATCCGGGAGGCGATCGACGTGGGCGGTGTCCCCATGCACATCATGGATACCGCCGGACTGCGCGATCCGCAGGACCGGGTGGAACAACTCGGTGTGGGCCGCTCATGGAAGGCCATCGAACAGGCAGATGCGACCCTATTGGTAGTGGACGCAACGCGCAGCGAGACCGCGGCGGACGTGGAGATCCTTAAACGCCTGCCGCCGGCGCAGCGCCGTATCCGAGTGATGAACAAGATTGACCTCATCCCACGCGCGCCCGCCTTGGAGCGCCAGGCGGATGAGACCCGGGTTTGGCTGTCGGCGAAGACCGGGGAGGGCGTAAACCTGCTTCGCGACGCGCTGCTGGAAGGCGCGGGCTGGCAGGAGACCTCGGAGAACTTGTTTCTCGCCCGCGCGCGTCACGTGGAGGCGTTGCGCCGAGCCCGCCTGCACTTGACTAATGCGGGCTGGGAACTCGGACGCTCAGAGATTTTTGCGGAGGAGCTCCGGCTGGCACACGAGGCGCTTGGGGCGATCGTGGGCGAATATACGCCGGATGACTTGCTGGGCGAAATATTTTCCCGCTTTTGCATAGGGAAGTAGAAGTATGTCGGTCTTGTTCCACGTGAAACCCGGATTGCTCGAACGGCATGTTCCACGTGAAACGTGGAGGGCAGAAAAATGCGGTATCATCCCGACGGGCCCGGATCCGTTCTCGACAGCGCGACCGCAATAAACCATGCAAGCCACTGAAAATTTTGATGTTATCGTCGTTGGCGGCGGCCACGCGGGCACCGAGGCGGCGCTTGCCGCGGCACGTATGGGCTGCCGAACGCTGCTCCTCACCCACAGCGTCGAGACGATCGGCCAAATGTCGTGCAACCCTTCCATTGGGGGCATCGGTAAGGGGCATCTCGTCAAGGAAATCGACGCGCTGGGTGGCGCCATGGCGAGCGCGGCGGACGACGCCGGAATCCAGTTTCGCATCCTCAACGCCAGAAAGGGTCCCGCTGTTCGCGCGACGCGCGCGCAGGCTGACCGCGCGCTCTATCGCAAAGCGGTGCGCACGCGGCTCGAAAACCAGCCGGGGTTGCGTATCTTTCAACAGCCTGTCGATGACCTGTTGTTGGATGGAAACCGCGTCTCTGGCGTCGTTACGCAAGTCGGCGTGCGCTTCAGTGCGCGCGCGGTGGTATTGACCACGGGGACATTTCTGTCCGGCCTCATCCATGTGGGGCTGCAGAACTACCAAGCCGGTCGGGCGGGCGATCCGTCCGCGGTAAGCTTGGCCTCGCGGCTTCGGGAACTGAACCTTCCCGTGGGCCGGCTCAAGACCGGGACACCACCGCGTATAGACGGGCGGACGATCGATTTTTCCGTGATGACGGAACAGCCGGGCGATGAGCCGACCCCGGTGTTTTCATTCCTCGGCACGCCCGATCAGCATCCTGCGCAGGCTTCATGCTGGATCACGCACAGCAACGCGCGGACCCACGAGATCATTCGCAGCGCGCTCGATCGTTCGCCCATGTTCACCGGGGTCATCGAGGGCGTGGGCCCCCGGTATTGCCCCTCCATCGAGGACAAGATCCATCGTTTCGCCGGAAAGACCGCACATCAAATCTTCCTCGAGCCGGAAGGGCTGACGGTAAACGAGTTTTATCCCAATGGCATATCGACCAGCCTGCCATACGATGTGCAGGAGGCGCTGGTTTATTCGATCCGCGGACTGGAACGCGCCCACATCACGCGGCCGGGGTACGCGATCGAGTACGACTATTTCGATCCGCGCGGCCTGCGCAGCTCGATGGAAACGAAAGCGATCGCGGCGTTGTACTTTGCGGGACAGATCAACGGCACAACGGGGTACGAGGAAGCGGCCGCACAGGGACTGCTTGCCGGCATCAACGCCGCGCTCGCGGTGCAGGGCCGCGAGCCATGGTGTCCGCGGCGCAATGAAGCTTACCTTGGGGTGCTCGTAGACGACCTCATCACGCGAGGCGTCTCTGAACCCTACCGCATGTTCACGAGCCGTGCCGAATACCGACTTTCGTTGCGCGAGGATAATGCCGATCTGCGGCTTACCGAAGCCGGGCGCCGCCTCGGCGTGGTCGACGATCGACGTTGGGACGCGTTCTCGCGCAAGCGGGACGCCATTGCGCGCGAGCAAGCGCGGCTCA
>DATFGD010000552.1:0-2984 GCA_035249725.1 Burkholderiales bacterium | reverse complement strand
CGAACCACATCACGCACGATGTCGCGGCGGTTCCGTTTCTGTGGATACTCCCGCTTACCCTTTATCTCGTCACGTTCATACTCTGCTTCGAAGGCAGTGGCTGGTATCAACGCCGCATCTTTCTGGCGCCTCTGCTCGTCGTCGTCATTGCGATGGCATGGGCGCTCCATGCCTATGGCGGAATCATGGATATCAAAGGCGCGATTCCGCTTTACGCTACCGGGCTATTCGTCTGCTGCATGTTTTTCCACGGGGAACTCGCTGCAATGAAGCCGTCGCCGCGTTACCTCACCACCTTCTATCTCATGGTCTCGCTCGGCGGCGCACTCGGCAGTCTCGTGATCGGCTTCGTCGCGCCCCGGTTCTTCAATTCGCACTACGAGTTCGGCATCGGGCTCGTCATCACCCTGGCAGTGGCTGCCTGTCTCACGTCGCGGCGACTGCCGCGTCTCGTGCCGTTGGCAGCGCTCGGCGCCGCCTGCTTCACGGCATATCACGTCTATCAGTACGTGGACCTGCTCTCGCGCGACGCCCGCGTCATGGTGCGCAACTTTTACGGCACGCTGCGCGTAAAGGATGGAACCGGCGACAACGGCGAGGACCCGGTGAGGCGGCTCATGCACGGCGTGATCATGCACGGCGAGCAATATCTTGCGCCGGGAAAGCAGGCGCTGCCGACCACCTATTACGGACCCGATGCGGGTGTTGCCCGCATCATCAAAGCGCGGCTCGGCGAGCCCGTGCGCCTCGGCGTCGTGGGCCTGGGCGCAGGGACACTCGCGGTATACGGCAGGCCGGGCGATCTCTACCGGTTTTACGAAATCAATCCTCAAGTGGTGCAGATCGCCCGCAGTGAGTTCACTTTTCTGGGCGCAAGCGGCGCGGAAATCGAAACGGTGCTGGGCGATGCACGGCTCAACATGGAGCGCGAGCCGCCCCAGGCCTACGATATTCTCGTGATCGACGCATTTTCGAGCGATTCCATCCCGGTGCATCTCATCACGCGCGAAGCGATGGCGGTGTACCTGAAGCACATGAAACCGGACGGCGTGATCGCCTTTCACGTCACCAACCGGTTCCTCAAGCTCGCTCCGGTCGTGAAACGCATATCCGAGGCGTTCGATTTACATACTGTGCTCGTCGCCGACGAAGCCGAAGACAGCGAGTTCTCCAAGACCGACTGGGTGCTGGTGAGCCGCAACCGCGCGTTTCTGGATCGGGAAGACATCGCGAGCGGTGCAGAGAGCATTTCCGACATCCCCGGCCTGCGCATCTGGACCGATGACTACAACAATCTTTTCCGGATACTGAAGTGAGCGCGATAAAGCGGCTGGCAGCGGTGCTAGGGTCGTGCGCAGCGCTGCTGCTGGTGCCGTACAGCGCGGCGGCGCAGCCGGCGGCGAGCAGCCGCGGCTTGCCCACGCTCGCACCGCTCGTCAATCAGGTCACACCGGCCGTCGTCAATATCTCGGTGGTGACGCGCTCGCCGCTTGAAGACAATCCGCTGTTTCGCGATCCCTTCTTCCGCCGCTTCTTCAATCTGCCGGACCGGCCGCAGCGGCAGGAACAGGCGGCCGGCTCCGGGGTCATCGTCGATGCTGCGCGCGGCTATGTCCTCACCAACCACCACGTCATTCGCGAAGCGGAGCAGGTGATCGTCACGTTGAAGGACCGCCGCCAGTTTCAGGCGCGGCTGGTAGGGGCAGACCCAGGCACGGACGTGGCGGTATTGCAGATCCAGGCGCAGGACCTCACCGCGATCAAGATCGGCGATTCCGATCAGCTCAACGTCGGCGATTACGTCATTGCCATCGGCAATCCGTTCGGCATCGGCCAGACCGTGACGTCCGGGATCGTAAGCGCGCTCGGGCGCACCGGCTTGAGCGTCGAGGGCTACGAGGATTTCATCCAGACCGATGCATCGATCAATCCCGGCAACTCCGGCGGCGCGCTGGTGAACCTGCGCGGCGAACTCGTGGGAATTAACTCGGCCATCATCGGTCCGGCGGGCGGAAATGTCGGCATCGGTTTCGCGGTCCCGTCCAACATGGCGAGCGCCGTCATGAATCAGATCGTGCGCTATGGCGAAGTGCGCCGCGGGCGGCTGGGCGTTGAGATGGTGGATGTCACCCCGGCGATCGCGAAAAAACTCGGCATTGCCGTGCTCGAGGGTGCAATCGTAGCCGGCGTGCAGGGCGGCTCGCCAGCGGAAAAGGCCGGGCTGCGCGAGCGCGACGTGATCGTCGCAATGAACGGCCGGCCGATACGCAGCGCCGCCGAGTTGCGGACGCGGCTCGGGCTCACGCCGATCGGCGAGGAAGTCGAGCTGCGCATCCGTCGCGGCGGCGAAGCGCGCACGCTACGGGCGAAGGTCGAAGCGCCGCAAAAGCTCACCGAAAGCGAAGGCCAGGCGGTATCGCAGTTGCCCGGTATGCGAGTCGTGGAGATCGAGCGCGGCAGCCCGCTTTATCAGCGCGTCCAGGGATTGGTGGTCGCCAGCGTCGAACAGAACAGCCCCGCCTGGCAGGCTGGCCTTCGGCCCGGCGACATCATCTATGGCGCAAATCGCCGGCGCGTTCGCACGCTCTCCGAATTTCAGAAGGCGCTGCGCAGCACCGAGCGCGGGCAGACACTGAACATCCTGCGCGGGGACTCGGAACTGACGATCGCGATCCGGTAAGCTGAGCCGTGCTGTCGGCTCAGAACCAGCCTTCAGGCACCTGCAGCACGTCGTCGGGTTGAACCCGGTCGGTCAAGTTCGCGCGGCGCGTCGTCACTTCGCCGTTGGGTCCTTTGCGGTCCACCTCTATGCCGCGTTCGGTGCCGCGTGGGGTGAGCCCGCCGCCCAGCGAAAGCGCCTGGCGCACGGTCATGTCGGGCGTCAGCGGATACGCGGCTGGCGTACGCACTTCGCCGTAGATGTAGAACACGGGTGCGGGCGGAACGTAAATGATGTCGTCGCTCGCGATGCGGACGTTGCGTTC
>DATFGD010000551.1:0-3168 GCA_035249725.1 Burkholderiales bacterium | reverse complement strand
CACGGTTGCACCGCCTGGTACTGCAGGACGACCCGCTCGCTCGGCAGTCCGACCCTGAACATCCCGTTGATTTCGATATAGATCGCCTGATCTTCGGCCGCCTTTTCCGCCTCCTGCACGTGCCACGCCGGCACGCCGCGCGCCTGCGCAATGGCAAGCGCCGAACTGACCGCTGCCATGAGCTTCCCGAAAGAGGCGCCCTCGTGGTGTTTGTAATAAACGATGCCCGCATGCGCCATCACGCTCTGATCGCTGTGCGGGAATTCCTCGATCTCTGCGAGCGCGCCGATCAACTCATCGCCGAGTTTGGGCAAATCCGCCTGCGCGATGTCGGGCACCAGCATGCCGAACTCGGGGCCATCCAGCTTCGCCAGCATGGCGCGCTCGTGCTTTTCGAGCACCTTGCCCAGCAGATGGGCTGAGCGCTTGAGCAGCGCATCGCCTTCGGCGCGCCCGTTTTTCTCGTTATACGCAGCAAACCCGCGTATGCGCACGACGGCGAGTGTGCCCGAGGGGAATTTGGTGGGCGCGCCGATAAGGTGCGTCACCTGCTCGCTGAAGTCGTTGCGGTTCATGAGACCGGTCACCGCATCGACGTAAGCTTTCTTGCGCATCTTCTCGGCAAGATCGGCCTGCTCCGTCAGCATGCGCTCGACAGCGAGACACATGTTGTTCATGGCGGTCGCGACGCGGTGCAGTTCGCGCGCCCACGGTAACTTCGGCAGGATCGTGAACTGGCGCTTGGAGATATTGATCGCCTGCGCTTCCATGTCATCCAGCGGGCGCAGCGCAAGCCGCAGCACGACCAGCACCACCACCAGTGACAGGATGGCGACCCCGAACAACACCCAGAAGGAACGCACCGTAACGCGCCACAATTCGGCGTAGGCGTGGCCCGGATGGCTGACAACTTCGATGACGGCGGCCTGGCGCCATCCGTCCATGACGATCGCGTTCATGCGCGGCGTCGCGAGCGGGAAATTATCGATGAACCAGTCCGGAACGTCCTTCACCGCCTGCTCCACGCGCTTCGCCACCAGTTCCTTGCCGTCCATGCTCTTCACGAGGATCTCGCGATAGTAACCGCGGTCGAAAATGGCGGCGGTCATGCGCTCGACCGTCTGCGGATCCTTGACGCGCCCGCTGTGGGTGATCGACAGGCCGAGCGAAGTCGCCGTGTCCTGCGCGTGCGATTCCATCGCCTTCTGCAGGTAATCCTTCGTGCTGTCGATGACGATCGCCAGCGTCGCAAAAAAGACCAGCACCCACAGCAGCGAAATCAGCGCTACCAATAGCCGTGAAAGTTTCATTTCGCCCCCTGCCTTCCAGTCATTTTCGTTTTTACCGTCTTCTCAAGCACTACATCGCCGTGCGAAGCCGCGACTGCAGATCGCGCCAGTGACCGATGCGATCCGATCCGCCGACCGACTGCGCGCGCCCGGTCTGCTCCTTCGCCAGCCACAATCCCGAACCGTTGAAACTGTATACCGGCAGCAGATCGTTGCGATTCGATGCGGGTTGTATCGTCTTGTTGATGTTGTCGAGCACGAGCGGCTCGGAATCGGGCGTCGGAAAATACGCGAGCACCATGTGCGCTTCGTTGTAGATGACGAGCTCCTTGACGTAGGTGATGCGCAGCCTGTCGTCCGGTACGCCGAGCGCCCTCAAAGTAAAGTACTTCGCGATCGAATAATCTTCGCAGTCGCCGCCGTTGGTCGAGAGGAATTCCAGGGGCGTGGCCCAGTAATCTTCCTTTCCCCAGTGCTCGCGATCGCTGAGGAACGGTGTCTGGTTCATGAAGTCGTTGACGAGCCGGAGTTTTTCGTCTTCCGGAAGCTTCTTGTACTTCTGCGCGGTGAGTAGGTCTCGCCAGGAGGTAAGACGGGTTTTCGCGATGGGGCCGAACTGCTGCGCCAGTTTCGCGATCTGCGCGTCCGTGATGGTAATGAGCTCGGCCGCGAATACCGCGACCGCAAACGAAACGAGCAGCACGAGCACGCGCGCGCCGCCGGCGGAAAATACACCCATACCCTCCCCTGTCCGGACGCCGAATCCGGCGCTTCCGGATCCTCCCAACGCCCCCAGGCACCCTGTGAACGCCGGATAATACCGGACTTTCCCCGTTCTGTGCTTGCGTCGTTGCGACGCCGAGGGCGCTGGTCTAAACTTCTCCGGCGTACATCAGCACAGCCATAATTCTACGAGAGGAAAAACCTATGTCGGACAACGTCGAACTATCGACGGAAGCGGATGATTTCTTTCGCACACTGCCGGGTGACGCGTACCCGCAAGCGCTGGTCGATCAGTATCCGCGCATTGCGAACACCATCGTCGAGCTTCGTTACGACCGCGCCAAGCTCGAAAGCTATTTTCAATCCTTGCTGAACGACAGCCGCGGCGGCCGGCAGGGCTTTCCCTTCGGCGTGCTGATGAATCTGCAAAACCTGCACGACGCGATGCTGGGATCGGAATCGGGGACCACTTTTTGGGTCTGACCCAAAGGTCTTCGAGCGTCGCAATCATGAGATTCGTGAAGAAAGCGCTCTTGTTGGTTGTAGGGTTGTCAGGCGCGCTGATCGCCTCGTCCGCCCTCGCGCATGGCGGCCATGTGCGCTTTGGCCTTGTGATCGGCGGGCCGGGGTACTGGTACTATCCCGCGCCCTACTACTACCCGCCGCCTTATTACTACCCACCCGTCGTAACGGTGCCCTCTTCGCCGCCGGTATACGTGGAGCGGAACGATGCGCCCGAGCGGGCGGCATCCTATTGGTACTACTGTCCCGATACGAAAACGTACTACCCGTACGTCAAGGAATGCGCGAGCCCGTGGCAGCCCGTCGAGCCGCGCCCGCCCGGCTCGTAGAACCATCCGCGGTCAGGGTAAAGAAACGACGGCGGCAAGAAAAAGCGGTTAAGTGGTGAAAAGCACTTAACCGCTTGGTTGTAAACTGGCGCGCCCGGCAGGATTTGAACCCACGACCCCCTGGTTCGTAGCCAGGTACTCTATCCAACTGAGCTACGGGCGCTTGAGCCTCGAATTATATCAAAGCGCAGCGCATTCCCGAAGTTTGCGAGAGCGCTCATCGCGGCTCAATCCCCGCGACACGCGCGATATCGGCGAAGCGTTTCACATCGCCGCGGAACTGCTTCGCCCACTCAGCCGGCGGA
>DATFGD010000550.1:0-2339 GCA_035249725.1 Burkholderiales bacterium | reverse complement strand
GCCGCTCAACAAGGAGACGCGCGGCATTGTGAAAGGAGAGGACCTCGCGCGCATGAAACCGACCGCGCTCATCGTCAATACGAGCCGGGCGCCGATCATCGCGGAGGGCGCGCTGGTGGAGGCGCTGAAACGCGGGCAACCGGGACGGGCAGCGGTCGACGTGTACGAGAACGAGCCGGTGCTGGGCGGCAAGCATCCCCTGCTCGGCATGGACAATGTCGTCTGCACGCCGCATCTCGGCTATGTCGAGGCGGCGACGTACGAATCCTATTTCGGCACGGCGATCGAGCAGATACTCGCGTTCGGCGCCGGGAAGCCGATCAACGTAGTGAATCCTGAGGCGCTCGGGAAGAAATAGCCGCCAAGCCGCCAAGAAAAAAATGAAAAAAATCGACTCACTTCATAACGGGTGAGGCTGGGATAACGCCCTGTTTGTATCTTTTTCTTTGTTTTGCTTTCTTGGCGGCCTTGGCGGTTTAATGCTTTTAAGCTAACTGAATGCAACGATCCAAGCGGGCGAACCAATGGGCAAGATAAGTTGTGGGCGTGCGGCGGTCGAAGCGCTGCGCGCGGTGGGCGTCACGAAGGTGTTCGGTCTGATGGGCTCGAGCACGCTTGAAATGTATGACGCGCTCTATGACGCGAAAGACATGGCGTACGTCGGCGTGCGCCACGAAAACTGCGGCGCGCACATGGCCGATGCGTATGCGCGCGTGACGCAGACGCCGGGACTCTTCATCTGCGGGCAGGCCGGGCCCGGTTCGGTCAACATGATGCTGGGCCTCGCCGCCGCAAAAATGGCGTACTCGCCGCTCGTCGCGATTACAGGATTGCCGGCGACCGACCATCTCGGACGCGATGGCTTCCAGGAAATCGATCAGCACACCGCTTTCCTGCCGGTCACCAAGCGCGTCATGACCGTGCCGCGCCCGGAGCGCATTCCTGAATTCATCGTCGAAGCGTTCCGCATCGCTGATTCCGGTCGGCGCGGTCCGGTGGTGGTGATGATTCCCCGCGACCTGTTCAACCATGACATCGACGCCGAGCGTCCAAAAGCCCTTTCAGAAATGGCAGGCGGCGCGGTGGAGCGCGCCGCACTCGAGCGGGTGCGGGACATGATCGCCGCCGCGACGCGTCCGGTGATCCACGCCGGCGCCGGCATCAAATGGGGCCGCGGTACGGCTGCACTGCTCGAGCTCGCCGAAAAATTGCAGTTGCCGATCACCACCTCAGCGGGGCATGGGGACGTCGCGCCGGTGGATCATCCACTCTATGCAGGCTCGGTGGGACCGCGCGGCAATCCGGTTGCGAGCGCGCTCATGCGGGAAGCGGATTTGATCCTCGCGCTCGGCACCCGGCTCGGGTTCAACACCACGCGCTACCAATACGATCATCTCTCGCCGCAAGCGCGTATCGTGCAGGTGGATATCGACCCTGTCGCAGTCGGGCGTTACTTTCCCGTCGCGCTCGGCATCGTAGGCGATGCGGGCACCGTCGCGGCGGCGCTCTGCGAGACGGTATCCGGCTTTCCGGGCGGCGAGGCGCCGTGGCACGCGCGAAACGGCAAGTTCATAAAGGAACGGCAGGATCTGCTCAAACGGCGGGAAGAGTCGGGCAGCCGCAGCGCGAAACCGCTGCACCCGGACGTGATTTACGCGGAGCTGCGGAAAGTCGCGCCGCGCGATGCGCTCTACACGCTGGACGCCGGGACCACCGGTCTGCAGGCCACCGACCAGCTTTCGTATCACGTGACACCGGCGTTGATTACGCCGCTCGATTGCGCGAGCATCGGCTTTTCCTACGCAGCGGGCCTGGGCGCCAAAGTGGCCGCGCCGCATCGCACCGTGATTTCACTCATGGGGGACGGCGGTTTCGGCATGACGATGGGGGAGATGGCGACCGCGGTGATGCATGATATTCCGACCATAGCGGTCGTCATGGACAACGGTGCGTGGGGGTCGGAAATCGCCTATCAGCGCGACTTCTTCAATCGCCGCTACATCGGCGCACACGTGCACAGCCCGCGCTTCGATGAAGTGATGAAGCTGACCGGCGGCGTCGGCTATTACGCCACCGAACGCGGCGAGAGCGCGGACGCGGTGAGCCAGGCCATCAAGGCGGGCAAGCCAGCCGTGATCCACGTCAAAGTGGACCCCGATGCGGTCATCAGCTTCCGCACCGACGCGATGAAGAGACGTTAATCCGGACTGCGATGCAGCCGGATTAACTGCGCCGGATCGAGCCGACGTAGATGCCGCCTATCAGGCTCGGTGTTGTTTCCCTCCTCCGATGAGGAGCAACTGTGTTCATGTTGCGGTGTGAAGTGCGGGATTCCAATG
>DATFGD010000549.1:0-5389 GCA_035249725.1 Burkholderiales bacterium | reverse complement strand
GCTCTCGGATTCCATGTCGCCCGGCAGCGTCGCGCATCTCAGCCTTTCCGACGCAATCGCCTTCCGCGTGGAATTTAAATCGCAAATCCCTCTGGCGCGCAGTATGTACTGGCGCGGGCCGGTGCTGTGGGACTTCGATGGCCGCACGTGGACCATGCCGCGTACGTTTTCCCGGGCGCAACAGAAAATGGACGCGCTCTCTTCGGTGGTGGAGTACACCGTAACCCTGGAACCGCACAACCAGCGCTGGCTATTTGCGCTCGATCTTCCCAACGCGGCCCCAGCGCACGCCGTGACCACCAGCGACTTTCAGCTTCGCGCGCTGACCCCGGTAATCAACCGCCTGCGATATGACGCTCGATCATCCCTCGAGTATCGTACCGGCCTCGAGGAGCGCCGCCAGACGCTCGAACGCGCCCTGACATTGCCGGAGAATGCCAATCCACGCACCGTGCGATTCGCACAGGAACTGCGGCACAGGTTCTCAAGCGATGGCGCGCTGATACGCGAAGTGCTGCTGATGCTCCGCAATGAAAAATTCTATTACACGCTGGAGCCGCCCTCGCTCGGACTGCACGCCGTCGATGAGTTCCTGTTCGATACCCGCAGCGGTTTCTGCGAACACTACGCTTCGGCCTTCGCCGTACTGATGCGGGCAGCCGGCATCCCGACCCGCATCGTGACCGGCTATCAGGGCGGTGAAATCAATCCGTTCGGGGGCTACCTCATCGTGCGCCAGGCGGACGCTCACGCATGGACCGAAGTCTGGATGGCAAACGAGGGATGGGTACGGGTCGATCCGACGGCCGCTGTATCGCCGCTGCGCATCCAATCGGGGATCGCGGCGGCCGTGCCGCGATCCGATCCCCTGCCGCTGCTGGTGCGCGGCGACTATCCCTGGCTGCGCCAGTTGCAGTTCAGCTGGGACTCGCTCGCGAACCAGTGGAACCAGTGGGTGCTGGGCTATGACCCCGAGCGCCAGCGCTGGGTACTCTCGCGTGTAGGGATCGACGAAGCGACCTGGCGCACGCTCGGTCTCGCGCTCATTGCAGTGACGGCCCTCATCATGGCCGCTCTGGTACCGTTCATGCTAAGAACAATCAAGGCGCGCCCCGGCGATCGGGTGATACTGGCGTATGCACGGTTCTGCGCAAAACTCGGACGCTGCGGCCTGCCGCGCGCCCCGGCAGAAGGGCCATCGGACTATGCGGCCCGGCTCTCACAGCGGCGACCGGAGCTCGCAGCAAGCATCGGCGCCATCACGCGACTCTACGTCGTGCTGCGTTACGGCGCCGGCACGAGCACCGACGCGCTGCGCGAATTCGAGCAAAAGGTGCGGCACTTCAGCGCCTAGCCCCGCCTGTTATCGGCGGCCTTGCAGCGCAATTATGCGGGTCGATCGGGGAGAAGTTTGGCCGGGTCGACCGGCTTACCGAAACGCCGGATCTCGAAGTGGAGCTTTACCTGATCCGCATCGCTGTTCCCCATCTCGGCGATTTTCTGCCCGCGGCCGACGCTGTCGCCCTCTTTGACCAGCAGGAGATTGTTGTGCGCGTAAACCGAAAGGTACGCGTCGTTATGCTTGATGACAATGAACTTGCCGAGGCCGCGGATACCGGTTCCGCTATGGATCACCTTGCCCGCCGCACTCGCTACGACGGGCTGTCCAAGCTTGCCCGCAATCGCGATTCCCTTGGTCGTGCTGCCGTTGAACGAGCCCACGACTTTCCCGCTTGCCGGCCATATCCATGCGATCCCAACCGCCTCCTGCGGCGCCTCGGGCTTGCGCGGCGTGCTCGGCTCGGGCGGTTTTGCCGCCACAGCCGCCTCGGGCTTGGGCACGTTCGCCGTCTCCGGTTTGATTTGCGCGAGCTGTGCGTAGCTTTGGTCGGAATACGGAACGCGGACCCCTTTGGGCTCGCTTTTGACCGACGCGGCCCCGGGCGCGACCGATTGGGGAGCCTGCGCACCGAGTGGCCGCGCTTCGATCGCGGCAGGCGCGGACTTGAGCGGTGCGGCGCTCACGATTGAATCCGGACGTGTTAACCGAAGCTGCTGCCCTGCCTGCACCTTGGAGGGATCGATACTGTTCCACTCCGCGAGTTCCTTATAGTCGAGGCCGTACTCGAGCGCGATGCTGTAAAGCGTCTCACCTTTCCTGACCGTATGGAACGGCGGCCGGCTTTCCGGTGAAACCACCGCTTTTGGTGCCGGTGCCGCTTTTGCCGGAGGAGCAGGTTTTGCGTGAGGCGTCCTGTCCACCACCGGTGCGCGCCGCGGCGCCGCACAGCCGGCAGCGAGCGCGGCTGCCGACAACAGCACAACGCCCAGCCTCATGGACACTTCAAACACCGTTCTCGTTACCCGACACCGGGCAGCAACGGCACGAACTTTACTTCATCCATCTTCTTTTCCGTATACCCCTGCATCGTACGCTCGATGACGCAAAGGCGCTGCTCGCGCTTGCTCGCCATCGGCAAAACCATTCTACCACCGACGACGAGTTGTTCCAGCAATGTCTCCGGCACGTGAGTCGCGGCGGCAGCCATGACGATCGCGTCGAAGGGGGCTGCTTCCGGCATGCCGAGCAAGCCATCGCCGTGTCGCAGCCGCGCATTGGTAACACGCACTTCACGCAAATTCCTGCGCGCGCGAACCAGCAGCGGCGCGAGCCGCTCGATCGAGTACACTTCCTTCGCGACGCGCGACAGTATTGCGGCCTGATAGCCGCAGCCGGTGCCGATCTCGAGCACCTTGCCGAGCGCGCTACCGCTGCGGGCAAGTTCGGTCATGCGCGCGACGATATAGGGACTGGAAATGGTCTGACCGAATCCGAGCGGCAGTGAAAAATCATCGTAGGCACGGCTCGCCAGCGCTTCGTCGACGAAGAGATGGCGCGGCACTTCGCCCAGTACGGCGAGCACCACTTCGTCCCGGATACCGCCGTCGCGCAACCGCTCGACCATGCGCATGCGCGTGCGCTGAGACGTCATGCCGATGCCGCCGTGACGCGACGAAGTCATTGCAGCCAGTTCCTGACGATGTCGAGCTGCGAGTAGCGGGTGAGGTCCATTTGCAACGGCGTGATGGAGACCGCGTGGCGGGCGAGCGCATGAAAGTCCGTGCCTTCGCCGGCGTCCTGTGCGCCGCCCGCTGCGCCGATCCAGTAAACGACTTCGCCGCGTGGCGTCGTCGACTTGACAACCGGCTCGGCCTTGTGGCGCTTGCCGAGCCGTGTCACTTCCGCTCCCTTCAGCCGCTCGTACGGCACATCCGGAACATTGACATTGAGGAGCACCGGCTGGGCGAGCGGACTCGCGTTGAACCGTTGCACCAATTCCACGCTCACCCGCGCCGCTGTTTCATAGTGGTCACCGCCCTCGGCGACCAGGGATATTGCAATCGAGGGGATACCGAGCAGGAAGCCCTCCGTCGCGGCGGCAACGGTTCCCGAGTAGATGGTGTCATCGCCCATGTTGGCGCCGTGATTGATGCCCGAAATCACAATGTCGGGAAGCCCCTCCAACAGACCAGTCACCGCGAGATGGACGCAGTCGGTAGGCGTTCCATTCACATAATAAAAACCGTTCTGCGAGCGGCGTACCGCGAGAGGACGATCCAGCGTGAGGGAATTGCTGGCGCCGCTGCGGTCGCGTTCGGGCGCCACCACCGTGACTTCTGCCAGCGGCGCAAGCGCTTTTTCGAGCAGGGTGATGCCCGGCGCGAAATAGCCATCGTCGTTGCTGACGAGGATGCGCATGGATCAGTGGAGTGGCCCGGTCACTGCCGGACGGAAGCAGGTGTTGGCAACGCGTCGTATGCAGCGATTATCCTTCGCTGGCAAGGCTGTACGGAGCACGCCGGATTGTATCATGGCGCTTGAGCCGTTCTTTGGCATTGGCCGGCGGCAGGCATGCGTTGCGCGGCCCGACACCGGCTATACAGTGCTGCGGGTTTCGCGACTTGCTTTTATCGCAAGCTACCGCACGAACAACGGTACGAATCGCCATTCATCCGCAGCCGGCTACGAGAAAGTCAAGTTCTGGCGGGCGGCGTAAACGCGTGATCGTGTTCGAGCGAAGGGATCATCCCGCGCACGCGTGCGACGCGCTGGGGATCGATGTCGGCATACGCGACGCCGACGTTCTCGCCACCATCCGCGAGAATATCGCCCCACGGATCGACGATGAGGGAGTGGCCATAGGTCTGGCGGTTGCCGGGATGATCGCCGCACATGGCGGGCGCAAAGATGTAACACTCGTTTTCAATGGCACGCGCCCTGAGCAATGTGTGCCAATGAGATCTGCCGGTCTGGCGTTGAAACGAAGCGGGTACCGTGATGAACTGTGCCCCCGCCTGCGCCAGGCAGCGGAACAGCGCCGGAAAGCGCAGGTCATAGCACACCGTCAGGCCGATCACGCCCCATGGTGTCGCGGCGATCGCAGCGCGGTCTCCAGGTCGATAGGTCGACGATTCCCTGATGACCTTGCCGTCCGGCAAAGTCACGTCGAACATGTGTATCTTGTCGTAGGTCGTGATCACCCGGCCATCGGAAGAGATAAGATACGAACGGTTCGCGATGCGCGTCTCTTCGGTGCGCACCGTGAGCGAGCCTACGGCCAGCCACACTTTGAGTTCACGCGCGAGCGCCTGCAATGCGGCGAGCACAGTGCCCCCGTCCGGTTCGAGCGCACGTTCGCGCATGACGCGTCCGCTGCCATCCAACATCA
Organism: Burkholderiales bacterium; assembly: GCA_035249725.1. Lineage (GTDB taxonomy): Bacteria > Pseudomonadota > Gammaproteobacteria > Burkholderiales > SG8-41 > DSOT01. The sequence continues at coordinate 659 of DATFGD010000549.1, read as the reverse complement.
ACAGGTATTCGGGGGTGAAGAGAAATTGCGCCCCCCCGCGCACCGCCTCCCGGGCAAGCGCGTGCACGGCCGCCATATTGGCGTCGAGGTCATTGCCGGAGTTCAACTGCAGGCATGCCGCCCGGAATGATGAGCTGCGGGTCATCGCCTATTCATTAGAGCTGGAACGCGCTGGACCGGCATCCGCTCTCACATGCCGAGTATCCGGCCGATTTCCGCGATGTACTGGGTACCCTTGAATCCTTCGGTCTTCGCCTTGTCGAGCGCGGTCTCGATGACCTCCCGGATGCCGTGCAGCCCATCGCGCACCCAATGGTGGCGGCGCACCGGGGAATTCAACACGTTCTTGAGCGTTTCCACTTCATCCCGCAGACGCTGGATGTCGTGCGATCCGCTGCGCACCTGTTTAAGGTCTTCCTCCAGTGCTTCGATGAGCCTGCTCACCTGCTCCAGATCCACGCGCGCTTCGGCGGGGGTTCTGTCGTCCTGCTCGGGCACTTGCTGCTCCTTCGTCTGCTGCGACGGAATGACTGGGCCAGCATGAATACTACACGCTGCACACACGCCGCAACCACCCCCGCACCGCCCGGAAGCGTTGAATGGCATCGGGTCATATGGCAAGCGCACGACACGCGCGTCCGCGCACCAGACGGAAGAGT
>DATFGD010000548.1:0-3223 GCA_035249725.1 Burkholderiales bacterium | reverse complement strand
AAGCGTGCCGCAAGGGCGGCATCGATGCGGAGTTGAGCACCGACATCCGCCGGCAGATCTGGGAGAAGTTTGTCTTTCTGGTAGGACTTTCCGGCACGACCACGACCATGCGTGTCCCGATCGGCGCCGTCCGCGCCCATGCGCGAACGCGCGCATTTCTCCTCGACCTCATGCGCGAGGCAGTGGCGGTGGGGCGGGCGCAGGGCGTTGCGCTGGATGAGGACTACGCCGAGAAGCGCCTCGCCTTTTGCGACGGGTTGCCGGAGGACATGACCTCTTCGATGCACCACGATCTCGAGCGCGGTAATCCACTGGAAGTGCAGTGGCTGAGCGGCGGTGTCGTGCAGCTCGGCGAAAAAGCCGGCGTCCCGACGCCCGCAAATCGTGCGGTGTGGGACATACTCGCACTTCACGCTGCGGGAAGCAGGAACGGCTGACATGAACACGCCGCTGCTGACCGTCCGCGCGATCCGGACGGTCGCGGTCAAAATTCCGATGACCTATGCTCTCGGAACGAGTGCGGCCACGGTGCGCGCGGCGCCGCTGCTCCTGGTCGATCTCGAAACCGAGGAAGGCGTCACGGGGCGCTCGTACCTGTTCTGTTATCTTCCGGCTGCCGCGCCTGCAATCGCAAGTCTGATCGCCGAAGTCGAGCGAACGGTCAAGGGCGATCGCGTCGCGCCGATAGAGCTGTGGGCGAAGCTCTCGAAGCGTTTCACGCTGATCGGCGTGCAGGGCATCGTGCGCATGGCGATGGCCGCGCTCGACGTGGCAGCCTGGGACGCGCTCGCGCTCGCTGCCGGCCTGCCGCTCGCCGCGTATCTCGGCGGAACGGTGCAGCCGATTCGCGCATACAACAGTTGCGGGCTCGGCCTGATGCCGCCCGCTGCCGTGGCAGACGAAGCGGAAAAGCTGCTGGCCGGCGGCTTTCGCGCGGTCAAGCTCCGGCTCGGCTACCCCACGCTCGATGACGATCTCGCCGCGCTGCACGCGGTGCGCAAGCGCGTGCCTGACGACATCGCCGGGATGGCGGACTTCAATCAGGCGCTCTCGGTTGCGGAAGCGTTACGCCGCGGGCGCGCGCTGGACGGCGAAGGCGTCTACTGGATCGAGGAGCCGATACGCCACGACGATTACGCGGGCGCGGCGGTGCTCGCACGCGAGCTTGCGACGCCGATCCAGATCGGAGAGAACTTCTCCGGGCCGCGCGCGATGGCCGAAGCGCTGGCGGCTGCCGCGTGCGACTGCGTGATGCCGGATCTCGAGCGCATCGGCGGCGTGACCGGCTGGCAGCATGCCGCGGGGCTCGCGGCGGTGTGGGGCATGGCAATGTCTTCACATCTTTTTCCCGAAGTGAGCGCGCATCTGCTTGCGGTGACCCCGACGCGCCACTGGCTGGAATACGTGGACTGGGCAAACCCCATACTGGAGGAGCCGCTGCGTCTTGTCGACGGCAACGCTGTCGTGTCCGATCGCCCCGGAAACGGCCTTTCGTGGGATAAGGACGCCGTGGCGCGTTATCGGCTGCGCTGAATGAAAACACATTAGCCGCCAAGACGCCAAGAATGGACATCAGCGCGAGACAAAAGTATTTCTTGTGCCGATACTCGGCACAAGCGGTCCAAAAATGTCTTTATATCCGCCGATAAATCCAATCCTTGGCGTTCTTGGCGACTTGGCGGCGAATAGCTTTTTATGCAGATAACCTCGATGCACTTCAAGGCGCGCGCCGGCGAGAAGCTCGCCGACGTGAAGCTTCAGGCCGCGCTCAAGAAGCTGCAGACGAATTTCGTGCGGGGCCGCGCCGATCGCGTCGCGGAGCTCGACAATTTCGAGGCGATCCGTGAAGCCGGCGCGGCGATACGCGAGCGCGCCCTCGAGAATCTGGATTTTTACCTGGCGGAGTTCGAGCGCAATGCGACCGCCTCCGGCGCCGTCGTCCACTGGGCGGAAACCGCGGAAGACGTGAACCGCATCGTATGCGAAATCGCGGCGCAGCACCGCGTGCGCAAAGTCGTCAAGTCGAAATCCATGGTGAGCGAGGAATGCGCACTCAACGATGCGCTGGAAGCGGCGGGCATCGAGGTCGTCGAAACCGACCTCGGCGAATACATCCTGCAACTCGCGCACGAGCCGCCTTCGCACATCGTCGCGCCGGTCGTGCACAAAACCCGCGATGAAGTGTCGGACCTCTTCATGACCAAGCACGGCCGGCCGCGCAAGACCGACATCGCGCAACTCACGCGCGAGGCGCGCGAAATGCTGCGCCCGCATTTCATGTCGGCGGATATGGGCATCTCCGGCGCCAATTTCATCGTTGCGGAAACCGGATCGACATTGATCGTGACCAATGAAGGCAACGGGCGCCTGGTGACGACGCTGCCGCGCGTGCACGTGGCCATTACCGGAATCGAGAAAGTCGTTTCCACGCTGGAAGACGCGAGCACGCTGCTGCGGCTGTTGCCGCGCCACGGCACCGGGCAGACCATCACCAACTATGTGTCGGTCACGACCGGCGCAAAGCGCGACGGCGACTTAGACGGCCCGGAACATTTTCATGTGATCCTGCTCGATGCCGGGCGCACGCGCCTGCTCGGCAGCGAGCTTCAGCCGATGCTGCGCTGCATACGTTGCGGTGCGTGCATGAATCACTGTCCCGTCTACCAGAGCGTCGGCGGGCATGTCTACGGCTGGGTTTATCCCGGTCCCATGGGTTCCGTACTGACACCGACTTACGTCGGGCTGGAGAACGCCCTCGACCTGCCGAACGCCTCGACGTTCTGCAATCAGTGCGGCGTGGTGTGTCCGGTGAAGATTCCGCTGCCCGATCTCATGCGCAAACTGCGCGAACGCCAGTTCGAGCAGCGGCTCAAATCATTGAGCGAACGGTTCGCGCTTCATGCCTGGAGCTGGCTTGCGCAGCGGCCGGCGCTCTATGCATGGGCAGCAGGCATGGGCGCCCGCGTGCTGCGCGCAATGGGCGGCGCCGGCAAATTGATCCACAATCTGCCTTTCGGCAGCGGATGGACCGGCCAGCGCGATTTGCCCGCACCGCAAGGCCGTACATTTCGCGCGCTCTACGCTGCGCGCAAGAAGTAACCACAGGAGATCCGGATGAACATACGCGTTGAGACCGCCAATGTCGATACCGTGCCGTTGTGGGTGAACGGCGTGAGACGGGCAGCGCAGACCAGGCGCTTGGGCGACGTGACGAATCCCGCAA
>DATFGD010000547.1:0-3482 GCA_035249725.1 Burkholderiales bacterium | reverse complement strand
CACGGTCTGCCCTTTGAGATCCTGCGGCACGCCGCTGCCCTGCATCGGTTCCCAGGCATGCCTTGTTTGCGCGGCGATCCAGTGTGGAAAATTACGAGCGAGCATGAGGAGCGCCGCGATTGCGCTCTGCGCGATGGGTTCGGCGGTCGAGCCGGAAGACGTGGTGAGCCGCACGCCGCGCGCCAGTATTTCGGTATAGATCGGATGATCCACGCCGGTATTGAACACATGCAGCCACTTCAGTTTCGACGCTTTGCGTGCGGCGGAAAAGAATTGCCGCGAGTACTCGGGAAAAACATCGCCCGAGAAGAAGGCCGCCTCCACCCGCGCGCAGTGCGCGTCGGCAAGCCGGGCATCGCGCTCGGCAGGCAGCACGACTAGTTCAAGCGCGAGGCGTTCCTGTGAGGCGAGGGTCGTAAGGTCCGCGCCGTGTTCGACGTTGCACTGATGCGAAACGAGTAGCGCGGTCATGCCCCGGCTTGGAAATGCATCGTGACTGGCTGAATGCGCGCCTCGGCAGCAGTGAACCGGCGTTGTTCCGTCCCGCAGCGCGCGTTACTTGGCTCGCGGATTGTACCCGCTATTTGCTAAGATTTCAGTTCACCCCACCGCGAAGGTCCATGTCGTGGAAGTTAATGTGCTCGAACTTGCCCGTCAGCTCATCGCCCGACGATCGGTCACGCCGGATGATGCCGGATGCATCGATCTGCTCGCCGGGGTGCTGGAGCCGCTCGGCTTTCGGTGCGAGCGAATCAGTATGAACGGCGTCGACAATCTCTGGGCACGGCGCGGCACCACCGCGCCGCTCGTGTGCTTCGCAGGGCACACCGACGTTGTTCCCACCGGACCGCTCAATCAATGGCAAAGCGATCCGTTCACGCCGACCATCACGGACCGCGTGCTCTACGGGCGCGGGGCGTCGGACATGAAATCGTCGCTCGCCGCCTTCGTCGTTGCGATCGCCGACTTCGTCAATCTACATCCCGACCACCCCGGTTCCATTGCCGTGCTGTTCACTTCCGATGAAGAAGGGCCGGCGACCGATGGAACCGTCAAAGTGGTCGAAGCGCTCGCGCGGCGCGGCGAACGGCTGGACTACTGTATCGTGGGCGAGCCGACCTCGGTCAAACGGCTGGGCGACATGATCAAGAACGGGCGCCGCGGCTCGCTCTCGGCGGATCTCTCCGTAAAGGGCGTGCAGGGCCATGTCGCTTACCCGCACCTTGCGCGCAACCCCGTGCACGAGGTCGCTGCGGCGATCGCGGAGCTGGCGGGCACGGAATGGGACCGGGGCAACGAGTACTTTCCGCCCACGACGTGGCAGATTTCGAACATCAATGCCGGCACCGGCGCCAACAACGTGATCCCCGGCACCGCGCACATCAGGTGCAATTTCCGCTTTTCGACGGCGAGCACCGTCGAATCGCTGCAGACGCGGTTCATCGGCATACTCGACAAGCATGGCCTCACTTATGACGTCGACTGGCGCTACGACGGGAGACCGTACCTCACTCGCAAGGGCGATCTCGTCGACGCGGTGGCGCGCGCAATAAAGAAGGTGACCGGGATCGATACCGAGCTTTCCACGACCGGCGGCACTTCGGATGGCCGTTTCATCGCCGACATCTGCCCGCAGGTGATCGAGCTGGGGCCGACGAACGCGACGATCCACAAGATCAACGAATGCATCCCGCTGGACGAACTCGAAGCGCTCCCGAAAATCTACCGTGAAATACTGGTGAACCTTCTGGTTAAGACTGGATGACGCAATGAGCGATTCACCCGTTCTCCTGGCGCGCGAAGGCAAGGTCGCCGTCATCACGCTCAACCGGCCGCAAGACGGCAACCGCTGGCGCAAGGAGATGCTGTTTGCGTTCGAGCCGGTCGTGGATACCCTGCACAAGGACGAGGAGACTCAGGTCGTCGTCGTCCGCGGCGCCGGGGACGAGTACTTTTCCTGGGGCGCCTTCGATCCCGCCATCCGCGGCGCCATGGAAAAGCAGGAAATCGTCGATTTCGTGCTGCGTGGCGCGCGGCTCCGCGACCAGATCGAGTTGCTGCCACAGATTGTCATCGCGGCACTGAACGGCAAGGCGCGCGGCAACGGCGTCGAACTCGCGCTCGCCTGCGACATGCGCTTCGCCTCCGACCGGGCGACCATTTCGTTTCCCGAGGCGGACATGGGCGGCATACCCGGTGGCGGTGGGCCGGCCCGGCTGCCGGCCGTCGTAGGGCACGCCCGGGCGCTGGAGCTGCTTTGCAGCGGGCGCGAAGTCGGCCCCGACGAGATGGTGCGGATCGGTTTTGCGCTGGCCGCTTACCCGCACGCCCGGTTCATGGACGAGGTGATGGCGTTCGCGCGCCACATTTCAGAAAAGGGACCGATCGCGCTCCGCGGCGCAAAACGCATTGCGCAGGCGCGCCTTGCTCCCGGGTTGGCCGAGGCACGCCGGATGTCGGATGCGCTTCGCGCCAAGCTCGAATGGAGTCATGACGTGGACGAGGCGATCGCGGCGCACCGGGACGGACGCAAGCCCCGCTTCACCGGGAAATAGGCCGCACGCTCATTGCTGCGGCCGGCGAAGAATAAAATGATTTACCAAACAGCAATTTACTACATAGAGCTAGCGCTCACTTACTTAGCGGCCAGCCAAGGCATGGCTTCGTAGTGACGGGCCTCGAACGCCTCGATCTGAGGCAGGTATTCGAGGACCAGCCCCACCTCGTCCAGTCCCTTCAACAGCCGCTCGCGGTAGACCGGGTCGATGTCGAATCGGTGGCTCGCGCCATCCGGGGCCGTCACCCTTTGTGATTCCAGATCCACCGCGATCCGGGCACCCGGTGTGGCCCCCAACTGTTCGCGCAACGCGGCGCAAGTGCCTTCCGGCAGGATCACCGGCAGCATGCCGTTCTGAAGTTGGTTGGCGTAGTGGATGTCGCCAAACGAGGGCGCAATCACGCTTCGGATCCCATAGTCGAGCATGGCGTAAACGGCGCCTTCCCGCGACGACCCGCACCCGAAGTTGGCGCCCGCAATCAAAATCCCCGCCTTGCGATAAGCGGGCTGGTTGAGCACAAAGTCGGACCGCTCATGCCCTTCGCTGTCGTAGCGCAGGTCATAAAAGAGATACGGGTCATACCCCGGCTCGCGTGGCTTCCGCAGGTAGCGCGCCGGGATGATCTTGTCGGTGTCGATGTTCGCCATGGCGAGCGGCGCAGCGACTGCGGTGAGTTTGGCAAACGGTTTCATAGCATTGTCCGAACATCGGTGATGCGGCCGGTGACCGCGGCGGCGGCCACCATGGCGGGACTCATCAGGTGCGTGCGCGCGCCCTTGCCCTGCCGGCCTTCGAAATTGCGGTTGGACGTGGAGGCGCAGCGCATACCGGCCGGTACGCTGTCCCCGTTCATGGCCGCGCAACTCGAACAGCCCGAGGCGCGCCATTCAACGCCGGCATCCCGAAAGATGCGGTCCAATCCCT
>DATFGD010000546.1:0-6907 GCA_035249725.1 Burkholderiales bacterium | reverse complement strand
GGATGTCGAAGCTGCAGCCGCAACATACGCGAAGGTGCTCGGACTGCCGCAGCCCGCAATCACCAAGGGCACCGTCATCATGTCCAACATGGCGGTGTTCCAGATCGGCCCGACCGGGCTCGGCGTAGTCCAACCCTATGCAGCGGGTCCCGCTGCCGATGCACTGGAGCGCCGCGGGCCGGGTCCGTTCCAGGCGCTCTACCGCACGAGGAGCATGGGCGCCGCAGCGCGCTGGATGCAGGATCAGGGTCTGCCGCCGCTCGCGCGCGGCGTGCGCAACACCGGCGAGCATGCGATGCTGGCAACGCCGGCAGAAGCGTGTGGCGCGTATATCGGTTTTGTCGGCCCGGAATAGCGCGCTGTCAGCGCACCTTGAATACCAGCTTGCCGCGCAGGTGACGGCCTTCGCTCACGGCGTGCGCCTCCGCTGCTTTGGAAAGCGGGTAGAGCGTGATCTCGGGGACTCGCACGGCGCCGCTCGTTACCAGCGCGGCGATGCGGTCGAGATGCAAACGATCCCGCCCGACTTTGGGTCGCAGCGACGTCACGTCGTTACGCGGTGAGGCCGGTGCGGTAGTGCCGGAGGCGATAAAGGCCGCCCGGCCGCCCGCTCGCAACACCGTGAACGACCGCGTGGCGACATCCCCGCCGACGGTATCGAATACCGCGTCACATCCCGATACCACCTTTGTGAAGTCCTGCGAACGGTAGTCGATCACTTCGTCGGCGCCGAGGCGGCGGACGTAATCGTGATTCGCCGCGCTCGCCGTCGTAATCACCTGTGCGCCGATGTGTTTCGCGAGCTGGATTGCAAAACTCGCGACACCGCCCGCTCCGCCCTGGATGAGGATCTTTTCGCCGGCTTTGAGTTTCAGCGTGTCCTCGATCGAGCACAGGGCTGTGAGACCGATGAGGGCGAGCGCCGCGCACTCGATATGCGAAAGGCTTTCGGGTTTTTTCGCCACGATCGCCGAGCGGATCGCAACTTTTTCGGCGTAAGCGGCTTCCTGACCCACATCGCAGACGCCGAACACCGCAACCCCAACCGCCAGGTCCTCCACGCCATCACCCAGGGCGCTGACGACACCCGAGAAATCGCGGCCCGGCACATAAGGAACCTCGGTGATGGGCGCGTATTTTCCTGCGCGCACCTTCCAGTCGGCGCCGTTTACGCTGGCCGCATGGACATCCACGAGCACTTGGCCCGGGCCGGCAACCGGGTCCGGCACGTCACCATACCGCATGACTTCCGGCCCGCCGTGTTCCACGAAATAGGCTGCTTTCATCCTTGCTCCCGATTGGCTGACGCGTGGCCTGCAATTCTAGCCGCTTCGTGGTGCGCCAAGTTGAACGACGTCCGGATATGCCGATTTGTCGTAGCTGCTGGTTTCGCGCGATACTGCCGCGGCCGTTTAACCGCTTAAGGAGATACATCATGGCGAAGGGATACTGGATCAACGTGTTCCATTCCATCAAGGACCAGAAGAAGTTCGAGGCGTACCGCGATCTTGCGGGCCCGGTGATGCAGGCGTCAGGCGGGAAATTCCTGGTGCGCGGCAATCCGACCAAGGTGTACGAGGCGGGGCTCATGCAGCGCTGCGTGGTGATCGAGTTCGAAAGCGTCCAGCGGGCGATCGAGGTGCACGATAGCCCCGGCTATCAGGCGGCGCTCAAGGCGCTGGGAGATGGGGCGGAGCGCGATTTGCGGATTGTTGAGGGGCTGGGATAGGCGCCGGCTGCCCCCTCACCCTAATCCGCTCCCCCGAGCAGTGGAGAGGGAATAGTTTCTTAGAGTGCCTAACAAAATGAATCCACGCCGTTCATGGTTCCCTTCGGCTGTGCTCAGGACAGGCTCAAGCTCACCACGAACGGCTGTCTATGAACGACCGTTCGCCCTGAGCTCGTCGAAGGGTGGACGGTCATTTTGTTATGGACTCTTGGTTACAGGTCGTCTTTGCGGTTGAGCAGTTCGACGCTCACGCCGTCGGGCGCATTGATGAACGCGATGCGCGTCGTCGGATTGAAGTCCGTGGGCTCGAGGCTGAAGGTGACGCCGCGCTTGCGCAGCGCGTCGCAAAAACCGTCGAAGTCGCCTTTCACCCGCACGCCGAAGTGATCGACTCCCCACTGCAGCCCGGGTTTGTCTTTTGCTGACTCGGTGGGCCGCTGCCCGCGCACGATGACGATGAAGCCGCCCAGCGACACGTAGATCTGCGGCGCGCCTTTGACTTCGAGACTGCGCACGACTTTGCCGCCCAAATTACCCACATACCAGTCGGCCGTGGTCTGCGGGTTTTTCGCTACCAGGTGGACGTGGTCGAAAGCGAGGCTGGTATCTGGCATGATGGTCGTCTCTCTTACCGGGAAGCGGCAAGTCTAACCAAAGGAGGACAGCGATGGCAAAGCTACGCCACATTGCGATGGTCGTGGAAGAGATGGAGAAGACCGCGCAGTTCTACGAAAAGTCATTCGGCATGGCGCGCGTGCGGCAGACGGACACGGCGATCGGGCTGTCGGACGGCGTCGTGAGCCTGGTGATCATCCATCCCTCCAACGTCAATATGAAGGGCGACAGCCGCAGAGGGCTGCATCATGTCGGCTTTCTGGTGGACGACATGGACCAGGAGTCGGCGAGAGTCGAAGCCAATGGCGCGGTGCTCCACGGGGGAATCATCCATTCCGATACCGGCACGGAGACCGAGCGCAAATACCGCGACCCCAACGGACAGGTGTTCGACCTCACGAGCCCGGAGTACGCCCGCGATTACTGGCGCATAGCGGTGTAGGGCGTCTACGCCTGAAGACGGTTCGCGCCGCGTGCTACTATCTGTCAGTGCAGCCGGCCCAACCTACATCAGGAACGACGACGATGAATGAATTCAAGTACGAGCGCAAGAAACCGGAGTGGAAAGAGCAGACGTGGCAGTTGGGCCGGATGCTGCATGTCGGTTTGACCGACTCGCACATTCACGAGGGCCTGCGCAACGGGGCGGTGGTGGGCCAGGTCGTAATGTTCTGGCACCACCGTCAGCAGTCACTTCCGGAAGCGTGAGGGCAGCACCCCCGTTCGCCACTAAACGGTTTCTTCGCCTGCCTCAGGAATTGTCATTTCGGCAACGAGCGCGGTCTTGCGCTTTTTCATTACGGCGGTAACGGCGTCGAGATCGAACCGCTCCAGCGTTTTCACCAGCGGAAAATGCTCGGTCTCCTCTCTCAGCACGTGTAGCTTCACCAGGTCGGCCAGTTTGTCGAAGCGCGCGTTGCGCTCCTTGTAATCGCTGCCCGTCTGTTCGAGTTTTTCGATGAGCTCGAGTATGGTGTCGTGATCTTCTTCCGCGTCGCCCAGCAGCCGGTCGATCTTTTCGTCGTCGGCTGCTTCGCCCACCGCCGCATAGAAAACCTGGGTCTCGAGCGTATCGTGCATTTTGAGCTCGGCGCACACCGTTGCGATCACGCGTGCGGTATCCATGCTGTTATGCTGCAGGTGCTCGAACTCTCTCAAGAGCGACTCCACTTCCCGATGGTCCTGCATCAGCAGTTCGAGCGCGTCGATCTCCTTGCGTGCTTGTTGGGTCATGGCATTCCTTGGCAATGAGGCACGTCCCGCTGGACAGGCGAACTATCGAACTGCGACGGGGAAACGACAGCGGAAGCACCCGTGGAGGTGCAAAAAACAGGCGAACGGATAGCCTGCGCGATAGCTTGGCAGTATGAGGCCGCGAGGCCCTTTACGCAACCTATTTCAGCCAATCGGGTCGCTTGCCACCGCCTGCCGCGACGCCGAGCGCGGCGCCGCGCGGACCGATGCCGGGTCCTTCACGCTGAAAATTGGTGCAGTATGCAAACGAGAGATTGCGTTCACGATCGCACCACGCGAATGCGCCGCCCGTGCCGGTGTGGCCGAACGCCTTCATGTTCTCGCCCATCGGTACGGTATTCGGCTCGTTATGCATATAGCCATAGCCCATGCGGATGCGTCGCTGCGTCATGATGCAGTCGTCTTCCCATACGAGCGTGGCGGCGCGCTCGACCGCGTCGGCGCTGAGGAGCCGCACGCCGTCGATGATGCCGTTTCCGGCGAGCATCGCATAGATGCGGGCCATCCCCCGCGCGCTCCCGTGGCCGCCGAACGAGGCGACTTCCCGTTCGCGGATCTCGCGGCAGTTCTGGAAGTATCCGATCTTTGGCGCCGAGCGGAATGCACGACCCAGCGGCGTGGACGGGTCTGAGGCGATTTGGAAGAACCCGTTCTTCGGATTGCGGTGCATGTCAGACACGCGCGCAATCTCGTCCTGTTTGAGGCCGATGTTGTAGTCCGCGTCCAGTTTCGCACTGACTTCTTCGCGGAGGAACGTGCCGATTGTTTTTCCTGTCACGCGGCGCACGAGTTCACCGAGGATGTAGCCGATGTTGATCGAGTTGTAGGCGCCTTTCGTGCCCGGTTCCCACGCAGGTTCCTGCTGCTCGATGGCGCGGATGTGCGCGTCCCAGTCGAACCATGAACCGGGTGGGGCGTGATCGCAGAAAATCACGCCGCACGTGTGCGAAAGAACATGGCGCACGAGCACGCGATCCTTGCCTGCTGCGGCGAACTCCGGCCAGTAACGCGATACCGGCGCGTCGAAGTCAACGAGTCCGCGGTCGAGCAGGATGTGCGTGCACAACGCGCACATGCTTTTCGCCACCGAATTCATGATGACGATCGTGTCTTCGGCCCATGGGACGGTGCGATCCAGGTCCTTGTAGCCGCCCCACAGATCCACGACCTTGCGGCCGTCCTGATAGACGCACACGGCGGCGCCGATTTCGCCGCGCTCACGAAAATTGCGCTCGAACTCTGCCCGCACGGCGGCAAAGCGCGGGTCGCACGCGCCGTTTATGGGTATCGTCGCAGTCGTCATGGCGGTTTTCCGGGGATGGGCATCGTTATTCTGCTACAGAGGCCGCCTGCTCACCAGCGGGGCATAATAGGAGGACGCAGCGCAAGGCAGCGTCTGTCCGGCGAACGAGGACCACAACGTGACCACTAAAAATCGTGCAGCAGCGATACGGGCGCGGCTAAACCACCCGGTGATCGACGGCGACGGCCACTGGATGGAGCCGATTCCGGTCTTCCTCGAATACTTGCGCGAAGTGGGCGGCTCGAAGGCCGTCGACGAGATGCGAGCCAACTGGCACCGCAACTCGGCGTGGTATCGCGCGACTTGGACCGAGCGGCAGCATCGGCGGCTGCGCCGTACCATCTGGTGGGGCGTAACCAGCAATACCCTCGACAAGGCAACCGCACTGCTGCCGGCGCTGCTCAACGAGCGGCTGCCGGAACTGGGCATCGACTTCGCGATGATCTATCCGAGCTTCGGGCTCAGCGTCAGCGCCATCAATCAGGACGAACTGAACCGCACCGCGGCGCGCACCTACAACATGATGACGGCCGACATGTTCGCGCCGTTCGCCAACAGGTTCGCACCGGTTGCCATCATCCCCGCGCGTACGCCGGAAGCGGCGATCGAGGAGCTGAATTATGCGGTCGGCGAGCGCGGCTACAAAGCGATCATGCTGCGCGGTAATCCGGAGCGCATCATCCCGGCAGCGGTCGAAGGCATCGACCCGCTGAAGGCGGCCTGGTACGTCGATACGATCGGCCTCGACAGCCCGTACGACTACGAGCCGTTCTGGCGCCGCTGCGTTGAGCTTGGTGTGGCGGTGACCCAGCACTCGGGCAGCGGACGCTGGTCGGATCGCGCCTCCATCAGCAACTTCACGTTCAACCACGTCGGCCACTTCGCCGAATCGAACCACGCTTTCGCGCGGAGCATTTTTCTCGGCGGGGTCGTGCGCCGCCATCCCACGCTCAATTTCGGTTTCATGGAGGGCGGCGTGAGCTGGGCCTGCCAGATGTGCGCCGATCTCGTCGAGCATTGGGAGAAGCGCCGCCGCGCCGGACTCCAATATCCGAACGCAACCGATGTTGCGGAATTGCGCGGCCTGATCGATCGCTATGGCGATGACCGGCTGAAGGGGAGCATCGACGCCATCATGAATAACCTCGATGCATTCCGTCCGGAGTGCAGCATTGAAGAGCTGTCGCGGCCCGAGCACGTCTTCGACGATTTTGAAGCGGCAGGAATTCAATCCAAGAACGATGTCTGCAATGTTTTTACCAGCAACTTCTACTTCGGTTGCGAAGCCGACGATCGAACGACGATGTGGGCTTTCGATCCGCGCATGGGCGTGCGGCTGCGGCCGGTGTTCAGTTCCGATTTCACGCATTTCGACGTGCCCGATTTTCGGGAAGTGATACCCGAAGCGTACGAGATGGTCGAGAAACGCTACATGACGGAGCAGGATTTCCGGGAGTTCACCTTCGCCAACGCCGCGCGCCTGCACACGCGCAACAACCCGGCCTTCTTCGAAGGCACTGTCGTCGAGCGAGCGGTGGCTGTCGAGCTCGATCTCAGGGTTGAAGCTCCAAATGCGCAAGCCACTGCATAGCGACGCTTCACTCAGCCGTTCGCCCTGAGTTCATCGAAGGGCAACGGCTGCTTTGGTCGTGCATTCCGTTCATGTTTCGACAAGCTCAACACGAACGGATATTTTCAGAGCTTGCCTGAAAAGAAACGTTATGCCACAACTCGTTTTTATCCACGGTCCGGGCGCAGGCGCCTGTTCGGATGCCTACTACCATCAACGCCTGCATTTTCCGGACAGCCTTGCACCCGATTTGCCCGGACACCTCGAAGGAACGCGATGCGCTGACGTCGTGCGTTACACGGAGTGGGTGCGCGGGTGGTTGTGGGGACGGGGCCTGAGCAAGGATCTGGTTCTCGTCGGCTACACGCTGGGTGCGTCGATCGCGCTGCAGTATGGTCTCGACTATCCGGACGAAGTGAGGGGACTCGTGCTGATG
>DATFGD010000545.1:0-14971 GCA_035249725.1 Burkholderiales bacterium | reverse complement strand
CGCACCGGGTTTGTAAAACGGGCCCAGCGCATCGCGCGGCGTCACGCGGCACTGCTGCGCGCGCGCCGTTGCCGGGGCGACGAGTAATGCAAGCCCCAGGTTCAGCAATTTCCTTCGCCTCCGTGATTGGGTCATGTCCAGGCTCCTTACCGAGCAGCCAACGATTCCACCGCTTCAGGCGGGCACTTTCATCCCGCGTTGTACCGCCGGCCGCGCCGAGATCGCATCGAACCATCTTTTGACATGCGGAAAATCATTGAGATCCGTCTTGTGCCATTCATGGCGCGCGACCCAGGGATAATTCGCGATGTCCGCGATCGAGTAACCGTCTGCGAGGTATTCCTGGCGCTCGAGACGTGCGTTCAGCACGCCATACAGGCGGCGCGTTTCCTTCGTATAGCGCTCGATCGCGTAGGGTACGGGTTCCTTCGCCGCCCGCAGAAAGTGGTGCACCTGCCCGAACATGGGCCCGACGCCACCCATCTGAAACATCAGCCATTCGAGGGCCGCGTAGCGTGCGCGCCCCGATCCCGGCAGCAGGCGCCCGGTTCTCTCTGCGAGGTAAATGAGGATGGCACCCGATTCCATCATGCCAAGCGGCGAGCCATCCGGTGCTTCGGGATCGACGATCGTCGGGATCTTGCTGTTGGGATTGAGCGCGACGTATTCCGGCTTGAACTGATCGCCCTTGCCGATATCGATCGCGTGCACGCGATAGGGAAGTCCCAGTTCCTCCAGCATGATGGAAATCTTGCGTCCGTTGGGTGTCGTCCAGGTGTAGAGGTCTATCATCATGGTCCTTGTGGGTTGGTGAGCGACTGCTGTATCGCTTCGAAGCGCGCTGCGTGCAGGCGATGCCTGATTTCGGCGGGCTCGGCAGCGGCTGCCGCAATGGCGCGCGCATCCACGCCGGCCCCCGCCTCACGCGCCCGCTCCAGCCGCGCCCGCGCCGTTTCAGCCTGCGGTTCGGCCGCAACGGCGGCGGAGATCAGCTGCGAAAAACGCTCGGGCCGGCGCCACGCATCGGCCGCATCCAGAAGCTGGAGTACGGCTTGGGCGTCGAGTTCCGCGGCATCCGCAATGACGTTCCCATGCCGCGCCGCGAGCAGCGCCAGGTCTCGGCACGCCGCGGGTGCCTTCAGCCGCGCACAGAGCGCATCCACGGCGAGCGGATCCAGATCGCGCGCCAGCGCAGCGAACCGCACCTCCAGCGCCTCGCCGCGCGCCGCCGCTGCGGCAAGACCATTGAGCGCCTGCTCGCCGATGTTTTGGAGCAGCGCATCGAGCTCAGGGGCAACGCGTGCGAGCGCGCCACACGCCCGCATCACTTCAAACATGCGCGAAGGCGTCTTTTCCATCAGACCGCCTGCGAATTCCTGCCACACCCGTTCGGGCACGAGTGCGTCCGCTTCACCTGTGCGCACCATGCGGCGCATGAGTTCCAGCGTGTCCGGTGCGACCGTGTAACCATAGCGCGCCGCAAAACGCGCCACGCGCAGGATACGCACGGGATCTTCGGCGAAGGCCGAACTGACGTGTCTCAGCACACCGGCCTGGAGGTCGGCACGTCCGTTGAACGGATCGATGAGGGTGCCCGCCTCGTCCCGGGCCATCGCATTGATGGTGAGGTCACGCCGCGCAAGATCCTGCTCGAGCGTCACGTCCGGAGCGGCATGGAATTCGAATCCATGGTAGCCACGCCCGACCTTGCGCTCAGTGCGTGCGAGCGCGTACTCCTGGTGCGTCTCCGGGTGCAGAAATACGGGGAATTCGCGACCTACCGGCTTGAAGCCGAGTTGGATCATTTCTTCAGGCGTTGCGCCGACCACCACGTAATCGCGGTCCTTGACCGGCAATCCCAGCAGCTCGTCGCGTACCGCACCGCCTACGGTATAGGTCTTCATGCGAGCGCCGCGTCAGCGGCCCGCTCGATTGCGATAACGATAGTAACGCGAGCGCGGCGTACGCTGGCCCAGCCAGCCGGGTGCAACGGCCTCGAGCGCAGTCGGCCGGATGCCGAACGGAAAATCGCAACGGCAGATGCTATCCACCTGCATCGAGTGGTAGTTGTCACGGGTGAGCAGCTTGATCGGCATCCACTCCATCGCGTAGGCCTGCCAATAGGAAAGGCGATCGCCGAGACCGACCACCGGCTGACCATGTCCGACGATACGGCCGACGTACTCCACGAGTTCGCGCAACGTATAGACCTTCGGTCCGCACAGATCGTAGCTTTGTCCAAAGCTCTTCACGTCTTCGAGGCTGGTTGCGAATGCCGCCGCCACGTCTTCGACGAATACCGGCTGAAAGCGGGCGTCCGGACTGCCGAGCACAATGATGGGAAGCCATCGCTGGAGACGCGCAAACAGATTGAGAAACCGGTCGCCGGGACCAAAAATCACCGACGGCCGAAACACGCTCACGTCGAGGTTCGCCTGGCGAACAATCGCCTCTGCTTCGCCTTTGGAGCGCAAATACTCGCTCGGCCCTTTGGGATCCGCGTTGAGCGCGCTCATGTGCAGATAGCGGCGGATACCGTTTCCCCGACACGCCTCAACGATCTTGCGCGCGAGTTCGACGTGCGCCTCGCGAAAACTTTGTCGCCCGCAACCGCCATGCAGGACGCCGACGAGATTGATCACGGCCTGCGCATCATGCATGAGGCGCGCGAGCGTGCCTCGATCATGGATATCGGCCTCAACGACATCCACGGTAGGCAGGAGCTGCAGGTCTCTTGCGCGCGCCTGGCTGCGCGTCGGCACCCGGAGCCGGTAGCCTTGCGCTGCCAGGAGGTGACACATGTGCCGCCCGACGAAACCGCTGCCGCCCAATATGCAAACCGTGGTCACGTCCATGGGCGTATTCTACCCTCACCCACCGGGTCGCCTCGCTGCTACGGCGTATCGCCTGAGGCCGCTTCGCGGTCGAACGGGCGCGGACCGATGATGCCCAGTCTTCGTTTGAGTGACTGCAATTCCTGGCTGAAGGCGTGCGCGTAATAGCTCGTGTTCGCCATTACGTGTTTGACATAGTTGCGCGTTTCACTGAACGGAATCGTCTCGGCGTATACCGCACCTTCCATCGCTGTATCCGGGCGCCAGGCACGTGCGCGTCCCGGACCGGCATTGTAGGCGGCAGAGGCCAGCACGGGATGGCCGTCCAGCACATCGAGCACATGCCGCAAGTAGTACGTGCCGAGGCTCGCGTTGGTATCGATCTCGGTCACTTGAGTCCACCGCCAGTCTTTCAGTCCCAGCTTCTTCGCAACCCAGCGCGCGGTGTTCGGCATGAGCTGCATCAGCCCCCCGGCACCGGCGCTGGAACGCGCCGTGCTGACGAAGCGGCTTTCCTGCCGGATCAAGCCGTACACCCACGCTTCCTCGAGGCCGAGCTCGCTCGCCCGGGTCCCGAGGATATCGCGATACGGCGCAAGATAACGGAGCGCGAAGTCGTGCAGCGCGTTGGTGCGTTCAGCGGTGTTTATCGTGCGGTCGTAGAGCTCGTGGCGCCGGGCGGTTTCCGCGGCAGCGAGCAACTGTTTGTCATCCAGATTGCGGATGGTCCACAGCCACTCGCGCGTCGCCTCGACGCGCAGCCCGAGCCGGTAGAGTTCCAGTGCCCGCCGTATGCCGGGCCTTTCGCTCATCGCCTGGATGTCGGCCGCATTGGGCTTGAACGGCGCGGCGGGACTCGATATTTTCTGTCCGAGTTCCTCGGTGGCAAGCTGCCCGTAAAATCCGAATTCGCCGGACAACGAGCGGAAAATCCCGTCCGCCTCCTCGGGCTGGCCCAGCACCGCGAGTGCGCGTGCCCGCCAGTAGCGCCAGCCCGGCTCGCCTTTTTCCTTCTCCGTCATCGCGTCGATCGCAGAAAGCACCGTTTCCCAGTTTCGCGCGCGTAACGCCGCCCGCGCTTTCCAGGCCAGCTGCAGGTCCGATAGATCGCCGGCGCGGTCATACCAGCTGAGCGCGTTTGGATCGTGCCGCATCGCAGCGAATTGCGCGATCAAGCCCCAGACGTAGGCGCGTTCCTCGGCGCTGAACCGCTCTTCGAGCCGCGCCCAGTGCTCAGCCGCTTGTTGCGGCGCGCTGCGCGCGAGGCGATATACGGCAAACATCGTCGTTTCGCGCCCGGCGCGGCGCTTGAAATCGAGCGTCTTCTTCTCGAGGTAGCTGCGCGGATTGCTGGCGATAGCTACGAGCAGGCGATGATCGGGCTCCTGCTTGCGCGGGAGAAATTCCGCCGCACGCCGCGCTATGCCCACCTGGCCTGACTCCAGCGCCATCCGGATGCGCATCCAGACATCGTCGCCCGTGAGCTGCTTCCCGGCCACAAGCGCGTTGAACAGCGGCGTGCAGCTCTCCGGCGAGTCGCGCCCCGCGAACCATAAGGCGCGCGCAGCGGCGAGCGCCTCCGATTCCGCGCTGCGCATCTTCGATTGCAGCGCGTAGCATGTGATCTCGATATCGTCCCTCACGAGACCGGCCACTTCGGCATCGAACAGATCCCACTGTTTCTTCAGGCCGAGCGACTTCAGCCAATCGTTGCGCAGCCGCTCGGAGAGGGTGCTGTCGGCGTGTGCACTCAGGAAGGCGCGGATCTCGGCAGGCTCGGTCTGATCCAGCCGCATCCCGAGGCGCCAATACGTCACGTACGGCTCGAGTACGTAACCTCTGAGGTGCTGCGCATGCCGCTCGAGCTTGACCGCGTCGCCGGTGCGGAATGCCTCCCGCGCGGCGAGAAACTCGTCGTCGTCGGCCGCAGCGCTGGTTACGCTCGTGGCAGCGAACACCGTCCCCAGTACCAGCTGTCGCATCACCCTGTTTTTCATCGTTACATTTTAGCCAAGGAAGAGCTTGTAGGCGGGATTCCGGCTCTCGTCGCGACAGGGATAACCGACGTCGGACAGGAACGCCTGGAACTTCCTCTTGTCGCTCCGCGGAACCTGCATGCCCACGAGGACGCGCCCGTAGTCCGCGCCGTGGTTACGGTAATGAAAAAGGCTGATATTCCAGCCGCGGCTCATCGCGGCCAGGAACCGCATGAGCGCCCCGGGCCGTTCCGGAAACTCGAAGCGGTAGAGGATTTCGTCCTCCACGCTGCTCGCGTGTCCGCCGACGAGGTGCCGGATATGCAGTTTCGCGAGTTCGTTGTCGCTGAAGTCCAGCGTTTTCAAGCCGTGACGCCGCAACGAGCGCACCAGCCGCGCCGTTTCGTCGCGATCGTGCACCTGCACGCCGACAAAAACCTGCGCTTCACTGGGATCGGCGTAGCGATAATTGAACTCCGTGATGTTGCGCGGGCCGATAAGCGCACAAAACGTCTTGAAGCTTCCGGGCCGCTCCGGAATCGTTACGGCGAGTATCGCCTCTCGAGCCTCTCCCAGCTCGGCCTCCTCGGCCACGAAGCGCAAGCGATCGAAGTTCATGTTGGCGCCGCATGCCACCGCCACGAGTGTCTGGCCGCGCGTGCGGGTTTTCTCGACGTACGCTTTCGCGCCGGCGATGGCGAGCGCGCCGGCCGGTTCGAGTATCGCCCGCGTGTCCTCGAACACGTCCTTGATGGCAGCGCATATGGCATCGGTGTCCACCCGAATCACCTCGTCCACGAACTCCCGGCACAAACGGAATGTTTCCTTGCCCACCTGTTTCACGGCAACACCGTCCGCGAAAAGGCCGACCTGGTCCAGCTTCACTCGCCGTCCGGCCTGGAGCGAGCGATACATGGCATCCGCGTCTTCCGGCTCGACGCCGATGATTCTCACCTCGGGGCGCAGCCGCTTGACGTACGCCGCGATGCCGGCAATCAGGCCGCCGCCGCCGATCGCCGCGAAGATCGCGTGTACCGGTTTCGCGTGCTGGCGCAGGATCTCCATGCCGATCGTGCCCTGCCCGGCGATCACATCGGGATCGTCGTAGGGATGGACAAAGGTCAGGCGGTGCGTGTGCTGAAGCCGCAGCGCGTGTGCGTAAGCTTCGTCGTACGAGTCTCCATGCAGCACCACTTTTGCACCGCGCGCGCGCACCGCCCCGATCTTGATCGGCGGGGTGGTAACCGGCATCACGATGGTGGCGGTGCAACGCAGTTTCTGCGCCGCGAGCGCGACGCCCTGCGCATGGTTGCCGGCGGAAGCGGCAATCACGCCGCGCTTCAACGCCGCAGGCGTGAGCTTCGCCATCTTGTTGTAGGCGCCGCGCAGCTTGAACGAAAACACGGGCTGCATGTCTTCGCGTTTGAGCAGCAGGCGATTGTCCAGGCGGCGCGACAGATTGGGCGCCAGTTCAAGCGGCGTTTCGACGGCGACGTCGTACACCCGGGCGTTCAGTATGCGTTCGAGGTAGTCGTTCTTCTTCATCGAGATGGCAAAAAAGACGGCTAAGGTTAGCAGGAATGGGGGCGTGAAGTAAGCGGCTGTGCGTCGGTTTACCGCGCAGGCTTTCCCGTTTACCATCGCCTCATGACACAGGACGAAATGAAGCGGGCCGCGGCGGCGGCGGCGCTCGACTTTGTAGCTGCCGACGGCGTAATCGGCGTGGGGAGCGGCTCTACCGCCAATTTTTTTATTGCCGAACTCGCTCGCCTGAAGCACCGGCTGGACGGCGCCGTGGCAAGCTCGGAAGCCACGGCACAGCGGCTGAAAGCGCTCGGCATTCCGGTGCTGGATCTCAATAGCGTCAGTGAGCTGCCCGTCTACGTCGACGGCGCCGACGAGATCACGCGGCAGCTCGCCATGA
This sequence comes from Burkholderiales bacterium, assembly GCA_035249725.1. Lineage (GTDB taxonomy): Bacteria > Pseudomonadota > Gammaproteobacteria > Burkholderiales > SG8-41 > DSOT01. The sequence goes on along the minus strand of DATFGD010000545.1, from coordinate 8,237 downwards.
TCAAAGGCGGCGGCGGCGCGCTGACGCGTGAAAAAATCGTCGCGGCGGTGGCGCGCAAGTTTGTCTGCATCGCAGACGAATCCAAGCTCGTCGATGTGCTGGGCAAGTTTCCTCTACCCGTCGAAGTCGTTCCGATGGCGCGCTCGTATGTCGCGCGCGAACTCGTGAGGTTGGGCGGCACGCCCGTCTGGCGGGAGAATTTCGTGACGGACAACGGAAACGTCATACTCGACGTGCACCATCTCGGAATCCTGAAGCCGATCGAGCTCGAAACCGCGCTGGACCAGATCGCCGGCGTGGTGACGAACGGCCTTTTTGCACGCCGCCGCGCCGATGTATTGCTGCTCGCGCGGGCCGGCGGCGTACAAACCCTGGAAGCCTGAAGGCTCCGCCCGCGCCGCCTCGAGGAACGAGTTCTGTTGCGCCGAACTAAAGCAACTCCGGCGAGATTACGGCGTGGATGCGGGTCTTGCGGTCGCCTTCGCGTCGCACCACCCAAAAGACGGCGCCCTTTTCTATGTCCAGTTCGGCGGCCGTAGCGGTCAGGGCGAGCGCTGCCACCTGTCCCAGCGTAGGTTGATGACCGACTACGACGACCGCTCCTCGCGCGTCCGGCCATCCCGCGGCCTCCATCACGGCGGAAGCGGTGGCCGTCGTGCCCACGGCGCGCGAAATGTTGAATGTCGGTACGAGCGCGCGCGCCGTTTCCTGCGCCCGGCGTGCAGGGCTCACCAAAAACACTGGATCCCCTGGCAGTCGGGCCCACAGCCATTGCGCCATGCGCTCAGCCTGCACTTTCCCCTGTGCCGAGAGCCGGCGCTCCGCATCCGGAATGCCCTCCTCTGCGTCCGCATGACGCCACAAAATGAGATCCATTGCTCGGAATTTTCTTGGCAGACGACGCTACCTCGCGGTGGCACTTACCGCTGGGACGGGGGAACGTAGCCGGAAGCGGTCTCCGCACCGCCGCCGAAGAAGTGCCTTTCCATCTGCTGTGCGAGATAGTCGCGCGCCTTCTTGTCCGCCAGGTTGAGCCGGTTCTCGTTGACCAGCATCTTCTGGTGTTCGAGCCACTGTTTCCAGGCTTCCTTGGATACGCTCTCGAAGATTCTACGGCCGAGCTCTCCCGGATACGGCGGCACATCGAGCCCTTCGGCTTCGCGCCCGAGTTTTATGCATTTCACCATACGCGCCATGCAGCGTACTCCAAATGTTGCGGGACAGCTTCAAGCTACCACCGCGCCCGCCCGCCTTCAAGCCGTGCGATATTTTAGATTTTCGCGTGACCGCGTCGAGGTGACGAGCAGCGGATGATCGCTCCGCGGCTTTTCGAAGAAGTAGCCCTGCACGCAGTCCACGCCGAACGCTTTCAGCATCTCGAGCGTTTCCTCGTCCTCGACGCATTCGGCAATCGTGGTGCGGCGCAAGCCGCGTGCGACCGAAACGATGGCCTTCACGAACAGCTGATTGTCGTAGTCGCTCGGCAGATTGCGGATGAAGAGGCCGTCGATTTTCACCGAATCCACCTGCAGGTACTTGAGGTAAGCAAAGGAAGAGAAGCCGGTACCGAAGTCGTCGAGCGAGACGCCGCAGCCGGTCTGGCGCAGGGCTTCGATGAAGCGCTGCGCGTCATGCAGGTCGGACACCGCGGAGGTTTCGGTCAGCTCGACCAGCAGGCGCTGCGGCGAGACGTTGCGTTGCCGCAGCTCCTCCGCGATGTACTGCGGCAGCGTCGGCTCACCGAAGGATCGCCCCGAAATATTGACCGCCAGCCCGGGAATCGCCGGAACTTCGGCCAGCATCTGTATCGATTCGCGCAACACCCAGCGATCGATCTCCAGAATCTTTCCCGAGCGCTCGGCGTGCGGGATGAACTGTCCGGGCATGAGGAATGATCCGCGATCGTCCTTGTCGCGCATGCGCACCAGCACTTCCAGATGCGACAGCGTGCGAGCCGCCGTTTCGTATATCCCCTGAAACTGCAGGTCCATCAGGTTGTGCTCGAGCGCGTGGCTGATGCGCTCGTTCCACGAGAGACGCGATACCATCTGCAGCGTGGTGTCGAGATCGCTGCGATAGACGCGCCAGGCGTTCTTGCCCGAGTCCTTGGCCTGGTACATCGCAGTATCGGCGCGCGCGACCAGGTCTTCGACGTTGTCGGCATGCTCGGGGAAGACCGCGATCCCGAGACTCGTGGTAAGCCGCAGGCTCTGGCCTTCGAACTGGAAGCGCACGAGCGCGATCGAGCGCGTCACGCGTTCGGCAAGCACGCGCACCATGTCGTCGGTCGCATCCGGCACGAGTACCGCAAATTCGTCGCCGCCCAGGCGCGCGAAGATTTCGTTGCGGCGCACCTGGCCGCCCACTTCGCCGGCCACGCGGATCAGCATGGCGTCCCCGGCGCGGTGTCCGAAAGTGTCGTTGATGTACTTGAAGTCGTCGAGGTCGAAGAAGAAGAGCGCAATACGCGTCGAATTGCGTTCCGCGTCCGCGATCATCCGCGCGAGTTCCTCGTTGAAGCGGTGCCGGTTGAAGAGCCCGGTCAGCGCATCGCGTTCGGCGAGATAGATCAGTTGCGCCGCGGTCTGCCGCTCGCGCGTGACGTCCTCGAACAGCCAAAGGTGGCCGACCGGCCGCCGGTGCAGGTCCTCGACCGTGTAGCCCTGCTGCGTGATGAGGCGCCCATCCGCCATCTGGATCTCGAGCACGCCGAGTGCTTGTCCGCTCTCGGGCGTCTGCAGCACGTGGCGCGCCTGCTCCTCGGGCCGGGCGAGCGTGCATCCGGCACGCGCGATCACTTCCTCCGGTTGCGAATCGATCAGCCGCGCGGCCGGATCGATCTGCCAGATCCGCGAAAATGCCGGATTCGCATACACCACGCGCTGGTCGGGGCTGACGAACAGTATGCCGATGTCCATTGCGGCCAGCAGCGCAGAGAGCCGCGCGTGCTCCTCCTGCGCGCGCGTGAGATACTGCTGCTGCACGCTCTGAGCTTCGCGCAATTCCGCCACGGTGGCTTCCAGCCGCTGCTCGGCCTGCTTGCGCTGCGCAATGTCGCGGATGCTGATGCGTATGCCGAGATAACCGCCACGCGCATCGTAGATCGGCCGCCAGTCCGCCGCCGCCCAGAACTCGGAGCCGTCCTTGCGGCGCGCGCGAAACTCGTAGTCCTGGCCGCTGTTGCCGCTCAACGCCCGCTGGACCTGGCGCACCGTGCGCGTCACATCCGAGGCGCTCACGAAGGGCGCCGGAAAGTTTTCCGTCGCCAGACACTCTTCCGGCGTATATCCGAACATGTCGAAGACCCGCGGGTTGACCCAGATCAGTTTGCCCTCAGGGTTGATCCACAGTTCGCAGTCGTAACTGTAGTCGGCGATGGCGGTGAACTTCGCTTCGCTTTCCGCAAGCGCGCGAATGCGCTCCTGCAGCGCGGCCGCCATGGTGTTGAACGCCTGCGTGAGCCGCCCGACTTCATCGCGGCTTTCCACCGGCAAATGCACATCTAGATCGCCGCCCGCGACTTGTGCGCTCGCCCGAGTGAGCCGCACGAGATTCCGGGTAAGCCAGTACGAGAGGCCCACCATCGAAACGATGGACAGAATCAACGCGACGATGCCGATCGTCAGGTTGTCGCGGACGAGCTCCGAACGCGCGCTCTGCATGAAGGTGGTCGAAAGCCCGAATCGCAGGATGCCGTGCTTGCGCCCTTCCGTCTCGATCGCGACCTCGGTGTCGATAAATTCCGCCTCGCCGAACCGCTGGCGCGAAGTCGCGTTCTCGACCGGCGTCGGTCGCTCCCCGTCCCACCCGCTCGCTGCGACAACCTTTCCGCTGTCGTCGAACAGCGCGAGATAGACGATGCCGTCCTCGCGCCGCACGCCATCGAGCGTGCGCTGGGCGCTGGCATAATCGCGCGCGGCGAGGGCCGGCGCGAGCACCGTGCGCAGGAACTGTTTCTGATCGTCGAGCTGAGCCCGGGTGCGCTCGCCCAACTTCTCCTCCATGATGTTGATGCCGTTCACGATGAGCAGCGCCAGCATCACGGTCTGGACGAGCACGCCGGCGATGAGCAGGCGCACCCGTAGCGACGGGGAAAACGCGCGCGCGTTGGCGAACGGGGAAATCATGGGCCCACCGTCACAGGCGCTTGGTCAGAACGACCGAGCGGCGCTGCAGGTTGTAGAGTGCGCGCCGCTCGCCCGGCAGCACGTCCACCGTCGCTTCCTCGAACCCGCGCTCGATGAACCAGTGTTCGGCGCGCGTCGTCAGCACGAAAAGCTTTTTGAGTTTTCCCCGCCGCGCCCGGCTTTCGATCTCGCGCAGCAGGCGCTCGCCGGCGCCGTGATTGCGGAAGTCCGCGTGCACGGCGAGGCAGGCGAGTTCGCCGGTGCGCTCCTCCGGAAACGGGTAGAGCGCGGCACACGCCACGACCATGCGATCGTGCTCCAGAACGATGAAGCGGTTCATCTCGCGTTCGAGCAGGCTGCGGTTGCGCTTGACCAGCGTGCCGTCCGCCTCGAGCGGCTCGATGAGTTGCAGGATGCCGCGGATATCGTCGGCGCGCGCGGGACGCAGCATCTCCAGCGGGTCCGGCGTGAGCAGCGTGCCTACGCCGCGATGCGTGAAAAGCTCGAGGAGGAGCGCGTCGTCGAGATGACCGGAAATGAGATGCGCGCGCTTTACGCCGTTCTCGCACGCACGCACTGCAGCCGGGAGATAGAAGCGCACGTCCGTGTCGGGCAGGGCGCCGCGCGCGATGAGCGTCTGAGCGCGCTTCACCGTGAGCTCCCGCAGCAGCTCCCTGCGCCGTCCGGTCACCCCCGGCGCGTCCATGAGAAAAATCAGTTTGTCGGCCTTGAGCGCGCCCGCGGTTGCGGACGCCACGTCCTCCAGCGAAAGGTTGAACACCTCGCCGCTCGGCGAATAGCCAAGCGGCGAGAGCAGCACCAGTTCGCCATCGTGCAGGCGGCGCTGTATGGCGACCGTGTCCACCTTGCGCACTTCGCCGGTATGCATGTAGTCGACGCCGTCGAGAACGCCGAGCGGCTTGGCGGTGATGAAGTTGCCGCTCGCCACCCGGATGTCGGCGCCGGCCATGGGGGAATTGGGCAGTCCCATCGAGAGGAGCGCCTCGATCTCCACCCGCAACCGTCCGCTCGCCTCCATGGAACAGCCGAGCGCAACGTCGTCCGTTATCCGTAAGCCGCGGTGAAACCGGCTGCGATGGCGCTGCGCTTTCAGTTTCGCTTCGGTCTGCGGACGCGCGCCATGCACCAGGGCAAGGCGCACGCCGAGCGCCGCAAGCAGGTTGAGATCGACGGCCAACTCGACGAACCGCCCGTCCATGACGAGTTCTCCGCCGAACGCGATAACGAATGTCTTGCCGCGAAACGCGTGGATATAGGGTGTCGCCGACTGAAACCAGTCTATGAACCGGTCCTGCGCCGAGAGCCGCAGCCGGCGCCGTGTCGGCCCCCCTTCCGCGCTGGCGGTCTCTCCCGTAACGCTCTTATGTTGCGAAATGAGTGTTCTCCCCGCGCCCTGCCCGATCGCGATGGTTCAGACGCGCCCACCGCGACTTCATGTTATGCGAGAACGAAGCTGAATGAAAGCTGCGCGCCGGCGTGGGCGCTGCGAGAACCTATCTAAAGATCACCCCATAGCGTTTGCATGGCGGCAAGCGCGGCGACCGCTGCCGTTTCCGTCCGCAATACACGCGGCCCGAGCCGCGCAGCGATGAAACCGGCACGCTCGACGTCCTGCCGCTCCTCCGCCGTGAAGCCACCTTCCGGACCGGCAATCAGGCATACGCTCTGCCGGGGCGCCGGCAGTTCGCCAAGTGCGACCTCAGCCATCGGCGATAACAGCACGCCCAATTCCGGCGCCACGGCATCTCGCCTTCGGGCCAGCCAGTCGCGCAACGCCAGGACCGGCGTGATTTCCGGTACCCGATTACGGCCGCATTGCTCGCACGCCGCGATGGCAATCGACTGCCAGTGCGCGCAGCGCTTGCGCGCCCGCGCGCTGTCCAAACGCACCACTGCCCTGCTCGTTTCCAGGGGCTGAATCTGCGCGACACCCAATTCGACCGCTTTCTGCACCGTGTAGTCCATGCGCTCGCCACTCGAAATTCCCTGCGCCAGCGTGATGGCGAGCGGCGATTCGCGGTCCACTGCACGGCATTCGCCGACATCGACGGTCACGCCCTCCTTGCTGACGCGCACGATGACGGCCTCATATTCATTTCCGCGCCCATCGAAGAGCGTCACCCGATCGTCTTCTTTGAGACGCAACACCCGCGCGACATGATGCGCCTGCGCGGCGGGCAGGGAACAGCGGCCATGCGCCGGAACTTCTTCGGGAAAGTAGATGCGGCTCAACGGTTTGGCGCTCGTCACGGGCGGTCGATTATGCCACAACGCGAGTGCGGTCCCCGGGCGGCCGGCACGGTTCACGGGGGATTTGCGTGGCGCCGCGTCAAGCTAGCCGCCAGCGAAGGCTCAGAATAGAATCGCGCATTCCTAGGAGCGTCCGCTTTGAAAATAGTGATACTCGGCGCCGGCCAGGTGGGCTCGTCGGTGGCTGAGAACCTGGTGTCCGAGGCGAACGACATCACCGTCGTCGATACGAATCCCGAACGATTGAAGAAGCTGCAGGACCGGTTCGATTTGCGGACCGTGGGCGGCAACGCCGCGCACCCCGCGACGCTGGCGCAGGCCGGCGCGCGCGACGCCGACATGTTGCTCGCCGTTACGCAAAGCGACGAAACCAACATGGTCGCATGCAAGCTCGCCGCGACGATGTTCAACATCCCGACCAAGATCGCCCGCATCCGTTCGGCGGACTACCTTTCGCATCCTGAAATTTTCGCGCCGGAAAACTTTGCGGTCGATCTGCCGATCTGTCCGGAGCAGGTGCTCACCGATTACATCGCCAAACTGCTCGAGTTCCCGGAATCGCTGCAAGTACTCGAGTTTGCCGGTGGCAAGGTGAGCCTCGTTGCGGTGCGCGCCTTCCATGGCGGACCGCTGGTGGGGCACGAGCTGCAGTACTTGCGCCAGCTCATGCCTCATACCGAGACGCGCGTAGCGGCGATTTTTCGCCAGGACAGCCCCATCATCCCGGAAGGCAGCACCGTGGTCGAGGCGGGCGACGAAGTGTTCTTCATCGCGGCGACCGAAAACATTCGCGGCGTGATGCGCGAGCTGCGGCGAAGAGACAAACCGATCAAACGCGTCATGATCGGCGGGGGCGGCAATATCGGCCGGCGGCTCGCCAAGGCGATCGAAAAGCGCTACGAGGTGAAAATCATCGAGTTCAGCAAAGGGGTGGCGGAGCGTCTTGCCGCGGAGCTGAACCAAACGCTCGTGCTGACCGGGGATGTCACGGACGAGGAACTGCTCCAGACCGAGAACATCGGCGACATGGACGTGTACTGCGCGCTCACCAACGACGACGAGAACAACATCATGTCCTCGCTCCTCGCGCGGCGCATGGGGGCGCGCAAGGTGATCGCGCTCATCAACCGCGGATCGTACGTAAACCTCGTGCAGGCGGGACAGATCGATATCGCCATATCGCCGGCGCAGGCGACGATCGGCTCGCTGCTGGCGCACGTGCGCCGCGGCGATTGCGTGGCGGTGCATTCCCTGCGGCGCGGCGCAGCCGAAGCGCTCGAACTCGTCGCTCACGGCGACGCGCGCTCGTCACGCGTCGTTGGGAGGCGTGTCGAACAGATCGATCTGCCCAAAGGCGCGACCATCGGCGCGATCGTGCGCCGGCGCGAGCGGGCGGGCGCGATCGACGACCGTAAAGGGAGCTATGACGATGAAGTCATCATCGCACACCACGATACGGTGATCGAGCCCGAGGATCACGTGATCGTCTTCGTCGTGAACAAGCGCATGATGCCCCGGGTCGAGAAGCTTTTCCAGGTGGACATCGGCTTTTTCTGACAATACGCCGCGCCGGGCGCCATTGACCAACAAGAATAATTCTCAGGTATGACCTGGCTGCTGCCGGTATATCGTGTGCTGGGCATCATCGCGATGGCGATGAGCCTCACGCACCTGCTGCCGATTTTCACCTCGCTCGTGTACCGTGACGGCACCACGGGGCATTTCGCCGCGTCCATGGCGCTCAACTTTGCAGCGGGCAGCGGGCTATGGCTCGTCGCTCGCGCGCACAAGCGCGAACTCATCCTGCGCCAGGGCATCCTGCTCGTGCTCTTTGTCTGG
>DATFGD010000544.1:0-6272 GCA_035249725.1 Burkholderiales bacterium | reverse complement strand
AGGAGCTTCGGCCGGCTCATGAGCGCGCGCCCGATGGCGAGCATCTGCTGCTCGCCGCCGGAAAGCGTGCCGGCGTACTGGCGGTGCCGTTCCGCGAGGCGCGGAAAGAGCGCATAGATGCGCTCGCGGTCGGCATGAATCGCGCTCCGCGCGGTGCGCGCATAAGCGCCCATGTCGAGATTTTCCTCTACGGTGAGCCGACCGAACACGCCGCGCCCTTCCGGCACCAGCGCCATCCCGGCTCGGACAAGGCGATGGGCGGGCTGCCCGGTCACATCCCGACCGTCGTAGCGCACTTGCCCGGCCGCGGGTGAGACGAGCCCGGCAAGGGCTTTCAACGTGGTGGTCTTCCCGGCGCCGTTCGCCCCCACCAGGGTCACGAGCTCACGCTCGCCAACGTCGATATCGATGCCTTTCACCGCGGTGATGCCCCCGTAGGCGACACGCAACCCGCGCACTTCAAGCAAGCGTGCCTCCGAGATAGGCTTCGACCACCGCGGGATCGCGCTGCACCTCAGCCGGCGCGCCCTCGGCGATTTTCCTGCCGTAGTCGAGCACCGCCACGCGGTCGCAAAGGCCCATTACGAGTTTGACGTCGTGTTCGATGAGCAGCAGGGTGATGCCATCGCCGCGTATCGTCTGGAGCAGTCGCTTGAGCGCCGCGGTCTCCGTGGCGTTCATGCCGGCCGCCGGTTCGTCCAGTGCCAGCAACAGCGGGTCGGTGGCCAACGCGCGGGCGATTTCAACGCGGCGCTGATCTCCGTAAGAAAGGTGCCGGGCCAGCACGTCGGCATGGCGGGCGATTCCGACGTAATTGAGCAATTCGCGCGCGCGCTGTGCGATCGCCGCTTCCTCGCGCTGCGTGGCCGGGGTGCGAAGTACTGCGCCCATGACGCCTGCATGGGTTCGAACGTGCCGGCCGACCATGACGTTTTCCAGCGCGGTCATGTTGGCGAAAAGCCGGATGTTCTGGAACGTGCGCGCGATACCGCATGCGGCGACGTCATGCGGCTTCGCAGCGGTGAGCGCGGTGCCGTTGAAAACGAAGGTGCCTGCATCGGGGCGATAGAGGCCGGTCAGCACGTTGAAGAGCGTGGTTTTGCCGGCGCCGTTGGGACCTATGAGTCCGAAGATCTCGCCGCGCATCACAGTGAGATCGACGGCGGCGAGCGCACTGAGACCGCCGAAACGTTTGGTGACCGACATTGCAACAAGAAGGGGAGAATCAGCGCGCGCCATTCGGAACCTCCCCGGCATCCAGGCGGCCCTCACCGGCCAGTTCGCGCCGCCGCGTGGTGGAGGGCCACAATCCGGCAGGGCGAAAGAGCATCATCAACACCAGCGCGAGCCCGAAGAGCAACATGCGCAGATCGGAAGGATCGACGTAGACGGCACCGAGCCACTGTTGCTGCAGCGGCGCCGCATAGCGCAGCGCCTCGGGCAGGGCGGTCAGCAAAATGGCGCCCAGCACGACGCCGGCGACGTTGCCCATCCCGCCCAGCACGACCATGCAGAGAACCATGATCGAGTCGAGCAGGGTGAAGCTCTCGGGGCTCACGAATCCCTGGAATGCCGCGAACAGTCCGCCGGAGAGTCCACCGAACGTGGCGCCCATCGCGAAAGCGAGCAGCTTGATGTTGCGCGTGTTGATACCCATCGCGCTCGCTGCAAGCTCATCCTCGCGTATCGCAATCCACGCGCGGCCGATGCGGGAATCTTCCAGCCGCAAGGACAAGAATATCGAAATCGCGGCGCACAGCAGGAACACGTAGTAATAGCTGTGCACCGGCGCGATGGTGAAGCCCGCTATCGTATACGTCTTACTCAGCGCGATGCCGCCGGCCTGCAGCGGATCGATCAGCGTGATGCCCTGCGGCCCGTTCGTGATATTGATCGGCCGGTTCAGGTTATTGAGGCAGATGCGAATGATCTCGCCAAAGCCGAGCGTGACGATTGCCAGATAGTCTCCGCGCAGCCTGAGCGTCGGCGCGCCCAGCAGGATGCCGAAAATGGCCGCGACGAAGGCGCCGAGCGGCAGCAACATGAGGAACGACCAGTGCATATCGAACTGCGGCGAAGCGAGCAGTGCATAGCTATACGCACCGACGGCGAAAAAGGCGATGTACCCCAGATCGAGCAGTCCGGCGAAACCGACCACCACATTGAGGCCGAGCGCCAGCATGATGAAGAGCAGCGCCACATCGATGATCCGCACCCAGGCGCGTCCCAGGGCGGCGTCAACCGCGAACGGCAATGCGAGGAGGGCCAGCGCTACCAAGCCGATAGCGATCCAGCGCATGGCCGGATGCTTCCTCATCGTGAGCACCGTGAAAGGCATCGGCCACCCGCGCCGGACTAAGCGCGTTCCCCGGCGTGCTGCCCGAGAAGCCCGGACGGTCGAAAAACGAGTACGGTGACGAGCACGAGGAAGGCGAAGACGTCGCGGTAATTGCTGCCGAGCACGCCGCCCGTTAGATCGCCGATGTAGCCGGAAGCGAGACTTTCGATCACGCCCAGCAACAAGCCACCCAGCATGGCGCCGGCGACGTTGCCTATGCCGCCGAGCACCGCTGCGGTAAACGCCTTCAGTCCAAGCATGAAACCCATGAAGTAATGCCCGAGTCCGTAATACAGCACGACCATCACGCCGGCCACGGCGCCGATCGCGGAGCCTAGAAAAAAGGTGAACGCGATGACGCGATTCGTATCGACGCCCATCAGTCCGGCCACCTCCCGATTCTGCTCGGTCGCACGCATGGCGCGGCCGATGCGGCTCGATTTGATGAACCAGAGCAATCCACCCATGACGGCACATGCGAGCAGGAAAATGAACGCCTGGAGATCGGTAAACTGCGCGCCCGCGACCGAGTACAGCTGCTGGTCGAACATTTGCGGCATCGAAATGTATTGCTTGGTCCAGATCAGCGCTGCCGAGTACTGCAGCAGAATCGAGATGCCGATGGCGGTGATCAGCGGCGCCAGGCGCGGTGCGCGCCGCAACGGGCGATACGCTACGCGTTCGATCGTCACGCCGAGCGAGATGCACACCAGCATGGCCGCGCCCGTGGCGAGTGCGAGCACGACCGGCGGCGGAAGCCCGCTCGCGGCGAGCGCCTGGGCGACGGTCAATGCGACGAGCGCGCCCACCATGACGATGTCCCCGTGCGCAAAATTGATGAGGCCCAGGATGCCGTAGACCATGGTATAGCCGAGCGCCACCAGCGCATAGATGCTGCCCAGCACCAGGCCATTGATCAGTTGCTGGAGAAAGACGTCCATGATCGATGTAAGAAAAACGGCACCACGAGGTGCCGTTCGTCGTCTCAGGCCCGGTGCGAACCGGGAATCAATGCCTCGCGGTCACTTCTTCGCGGCATCGGGCTTGGACTCGCCTGCGGACGCTTCGCCCGGGGTGACCGTTTCGAGAGGTTCCCACTTGCCGCCCTTTACGACGTAGATCGTGATCGGGCCGTTCCTCAAATCGCCTTTTTCATCGAAGGCGATCGGCCCGATGACGCCTTGATAGCGGGTCTTGCCGACCTCGGAAAGGAATTTTGCGGGGTCGGTCGAGCCGGCGCGTTTCATCGCGTCGGCGAATACCATCACCGCGTCGTATCCCATCGGCGCAAAGAGCTCCACTTCGGCGTTGAACTTTTTCTTGTAGCGCTCCATGAACTCTTTGCCGCCGGGCATCTGCTCTTTGGGCAGTCCCGGCATCGAGGCCATCACGCCCTCGGCCGCTTCACCCGCAAGCTTGATGAAGTTCGGCGTCTGCATGCCGTCCCCGCCGATGAACTTCGCCTTGATGCCGAGCGAAGCCATCTGCCGCACCATCGGGCCGGCCTGCGGATCGATCCCGCCGAACATGATGAGATCGGGATTGCGGCCCTTGATCGAGGTCAGTATGGCCCGGAAATCGGTATCCTTGTCCGTGGTGTGCTCGCGCGCCACGACCTTCGCGCCGGCAGCCTTGACCGTCGCGGCGAAAGCGTCGGCCAAACCCTGCCCGTAGGCGGTGCTGTCATCGATGACCGCGATGTTTTTGGCGTTCAGTTTCCCGGTCGCGAATTTTCCGAGCGTGGGTCCCTGCTGGTCGTCGTGCGCGACGACACGAAAAGTCGTCTTGAAACCCTGCAGCGTGTACTTGGGATTGGTCGAGGCAGGCGATATCTGCGGAATACCGGCGTCGGAATAGATCTTGGATGCCGGGATCGATGCCCCGGAGTTGAAATGACCCACGACGGCGGCCACCTTCGAGTCCACCAGCTTCTGTGCGACCGTTGTTGCCTTGGTCGGATTGGCCTCGTCGTCTTCGGCGAGGAGCTCGAACTTCACTTTCCTGCCGGCGATTTCGACGCCTTTGGCGTTGAGCTCTTCTACGGCGAGCTGCACACCGTTTTTGATGTCGATACCGATGTGCGCCTGCGAGCCGGTGAGCGGCGAGGCGGAGCCGATGCGTACCGTGACCGCTTCCGCAGCCGGCTTGGGCGCGTCCGCCTTTGTTTTGGGCGCGGGCGTCTCGTCCCGGCCGCACCCAAAAGTGAGCACTAACATCAATACTGAGAGAATTCCAAAGACAGGACTGCGTTTCATGGTGTTTCCCAATCGTAAGTTGTTGTTGTCAATGCCGAATCTATTATGTTTTGCGGGCCTGCGAATTGTCAATTTGGAGCGAGCGCCAAGGGCGGTCCAAATCACTTCAGCGTCAGAATCCACTGCACCATCGTCTTGATGTCCGCGTCCTTGACGTGGGCGTTGGGCGGCATGGGCACGTCGCCCCATACCCCTTTCCCGCCCGCCTTCACTTTCTTGATGAGACTCGCTTCCGCATTCTTGTCGTTGCGGTACTTCGCTGCGATGTCCTTATAGCCGGGTCCGACCAGCTTCTTGTCCACTGTGTGACACGCGAAGCACCCGCTGTTTTTTGCGAGCGCTTCGGCGGCTTTGGGATCCGCAGCGAGCGCGCTGCTGTTGAACACCACACCTACCGCAAACAGCGTGACAACGGCTTTCATCAACGATCCTTTCTGAATGACAAAACCCCGCGCATTGTAGCGTGTATCAGCTGGAGGCAAGCGCGCGTTCTACGGCGTCCAGTTGATCCAGCGGCGGTAAACACCGCGGGCCCTGGCAAATCCAGGCGCTGGGCGATGGCGTGGACGGTTTGTCGAGCGCTTGAGGTAGTCCTGGTAAAGTGCCGGGAATGGCGAGTGCCAGCAGGTTGGGTCGGTAGGTTTGCGCAACGACCTCGTGCCAGCGTCTGATTTGGTCGTCCGGTCCGCGCAGGATTGCGATACGCGGCGGCTGCAGATATTCGTCAAGCGCGGTTGCAAAGCTCGGAAAGCTGCCCGGCTGACGCTCCAGTGCAGGATAAAAGAGCTTCAGCGCGCGCTCGGCCGCGTCAAGGTAGCGCGTCTCGCCGATCAGGTGCCCGAGACGCTGCAGCCCGTACGCGGCAACGCCATTGCCGGACGGTGTGGCGCCGTCATGCGCGGTCTTCGGACGCAGAATGAGCCGCTCGTGGTCGTGGCTTACGAAGAAAAATCCCCCGTGCTCGCGGTCTTCGAATTGTTCGATCAGCAAATCGGCGAGCGCGCGCGCAAACTCGAGATCCGCGATGCGAAACTGGGACTGCATCAGTTCCAGCAAGGCATCCAGCATGAACGCGTGGTCGTCGAGATAGGCGTTGAGCTGCGCTCTCCCGTCCTTGTACGTCGCGAGCAACCTGCCATTTCGCCACAGCCTTGCGCGAACAAAGTCCGATGCGCGCTGCGCCGAGCTAAGCCACGCGCGCTTGCCGAATACGCGTGCAGCGCGCGCCATGCCGCGGATCATGAGGCCGTTCCAGCTGGTCAGCACTTTTTCGTCGCGCCCCGGGTGTACCCTTTTTTCGCGGGCGGCAAAGAGCTTCGCCTTGGCTGAGGCAATTCGAGCGGTGCATTCGGCGACGGGGATCCCGAGCTGGCGTCCCACCGATGCGAGTGGCATCGCCACGCGCAGATGCCAGGCGTGCCCCTCGAAATTCGCTGCACCGTCGACACCGTAGTGGGCTTGCGCCACCGCATACTCTTCATCGGTCAGAAGCGATTTCACTGCGTCCGGCGTCCAGACGTAAAACTTCCCCTCTTCGTGTTCCGAGTCGGCATCGAGCGACGAGTAATACCCGCCCTCGGGCGCCTGCATATCACGCATTACCCAAGCTGTGGTCTCCTCCACAACGCTCCGAAACAGCGGCTCCTTCAGAACGAGCCATGCGTCGCTGTAGAGCGCGA
>DATFGD010000543.1:0-12592 GCA_035249725.1 Burkholderiales bacterium | reverse complement strand
CCCAAGCTCGATCCCGGATTTCTCGACTTGAGAAACGTGGTGCTCGCGCCGCATATCGGCAGTTCCACCGAAGCCACCCGCCGGGCAATGGCGATGACTGCGGCAAAAAATCTGGTCTCGGCGTTGAACGGCGAGCAACCGCCCAACCTTCTCAACCCTGAAGTTAGACAACAGCATTAGCCGCCAAGACGCCAAGAGCCGCCAAGAAACAGAAGCAAACATTAGCCGCCAAGACGCCAGGATAAGAGGCCTTCTGGCTTGCGGGCGAAACTTCGGGTTCTCGCGAGCAGCAGTTGAGTTTCCAAACAGAACTGGGCACCGCTACAGGCGTCGTCAGCTCGGGATTGTATTTCTTGGCGATCTTGGCGTCTTGGCGGCTATCCACCCGACTGCATGAATTACTTCACCCAGCTTTTCAACCTCATGATCGAGGTGATGCTGCCGCTGACGCTGCTCGTCGCGGTGGGCGGCCTGTGGCCGCGCTTTTTTCCGGATACGCCGGTAGAAGGCGCCCGGTCGCTGCTGAACCGCATGGTGATGTACCTGTTTCTGCCCTGCATCCTGTTTTCGGTTGCATCTACGACACCGGTCTCGGCGGATCTCCTTTCGGTGCCGCTGCTCGTCGGCATCGGCTCGCTTACATGCGGCGCGATTCTTTATGCGCTGCTCTACCTGACGCCGCTCGGACGCGGCCTCCCCGACGCCACGCGCGCGATACTGGTCGTGGGCGGCATGTTTGGCAATACGTTCAATGTCGGCGTTCCGGTGCTGGTGTTCTTCTTCGGCGGCGCGGCCACACGCTACGCGGTCTTCAACGACATGCTGATGACCATGCCGCTCGTCTGGAGCGTGGGTGTGTGGATCTGCACGCGCCTGGGCGCCCACCGCGACTCGCCCCAGCCGGCGGTGTGGCGGGTCATGTTTTCGATGCCGCCGATCTGGGCCTTCATACTGGGCACGGGCTCCCAACAGCTCGGATGGACCTATGCGCCGTTGACGGCTGCGACGGGATTCATCGGGCAGGCGACCATACCGGTGACTTTGTTCGTGCTTGGCATGACCATCCCGTGGCGTAATCTCACCCCCCGTACCGAGATCCTCTCCGCTGCAGCGGTGAAACTACTCATTGCGCCCCTCATCGTTTGGTGCGCCGCCAAAGTGATGTACATTCCGATGAACGAGGCACAGTACGCCGCCGTCGTCGAGGGCACCACCCCGGCTATGGTTACGACGCTGCTGCTCGCCGACCGCTTTGGCCTGGACTCGCGCGCGGCGGCGTTGCTGATCGGATGGACGACGATACTGTTCTGGTTCACGCTGCCCGCCATCATGGCGCTCGGATTGATCCGGTAGGAGTTCGCGGGCGTTATCGAGACAGGTTCTCAGAAAGGCAATGGCATGAAGCTCGGTTTCATCGGCCTCGGCGTAATGGGCCGTCCCATGGCGTTCAATCTCATGAAGCGCGGATACGAGATGGCAGTCTACGCACGGCGCGCGGCGTCGGCGCAGCCGCTCGTCGCAGCCGGCGCCCGGGCCTATGGCACGCCCGCTGAAGTGGCGGCGCATGCGGAAGTGGTGTTCACCGTCGTCACTAATTCCAGCGATGTGGAAGAGGTGGTGCTCGGTAAAGAGGGGGTGATCAACGGCGCAACGCGGGGCAGCGTCGTCGTGGACATGGAAACGATTTCGCCGGTTGTGGCTCGCAAGGTCGCGCACGCGCTCGCCGAAAGGGGCATCGGCATGCTCGATGCGCCGGTATCGGGCGGGCCGATGGGCGCGGAGCAGGCGACCCTTTCGATCATGGCGGGTGGTCCGCCTGCCGTATTTGAGAAGGTGAAGCCCTTGTTTGAATGCCTGGGCAAGACGATCGTGCATATGGGCGATCACGGCGCCGGCCAGATCACCAAGGCGTGCAACCAGCTCGCACTGCTCGTCACGGCGCAGGGCACGGCGGAAGCGCTGTCGCTCGCCAGGGCCTGCGGTGTCGACGCGGGCAAAGTCCGGGAAGTGATGATGGGCGGCGTGGCTGCCAGCCGCGTGCTCGAGCTTTTTGGCAAGCGCATGGTCGAACGCAATTTCGAGGCGGGTATCGAGGCGCGGCTCTATTACAAGGACCTCGACATCGTGCTCGCGCTCGCGCACGAGCTGGGGGTCGCATTGCCCGCTGCGGCACTGACCATGCAGAACATCAATGCGCTCATCGGCGGCGGAGAGGGCAAGAGCGATCTGTCGACGCTCGTCCGTATCGTCGAGAGCATGGGCGCAAGGAGGCCGTCATGAGCTTTACCAGCGTCGAGCAGGCGCCACCGCGACTCAATCGCTCGGAACTCGCGGTGCCGGGTTCCATGTCCGCGCTCTTCGAGAAGGCGGCAAAGTCGGTGGCCGACGTCATCTTCCTCGATCTCGAGGATGCGGTCGCGCCGGACGACAAGGAACAGGCACGCAAGAACGTCGTTGCGGCCCTGAACGACATCGATTGGGGAACCAGGACGCTGTCGGTGCGCATCAACGGGCTCGACACGCACTATATGTATCGCGACGTGATCGATCTCGTGGAAAACTGCCCGCGGCTCGACATGCTGCTGATTCCAAAAATCGGCGTGCCGGCCGACGTTTATGCGGTCGACATGCTGGTGACGCAAATCGAGCAGGCGCGGCCGCGCGACAAGCGCATCGGTTTTGAAGTGCTGATCGAGACGGCGCTCGGATGGAGCAATGTGGAAGCGATCGGACGCGCGAGCGCGCGGCTGGAGGCGATGTGCTTTGGCGCAGGCGACTTTGCGGCCTCCATGCGCATGCGAACCACCGGGATTGGCGGGCTCAATCCGGACTATGGCGTGCTGACCGATGAAGACGGGAGGAGCGGGCGCCGGTTTCTACAAGGCGACCCATGGCACGCCGCGCAGACGCGCCTCGCAGCCGCGTGCCGCGCCTGCGGGCTGCGCCCCGTTGACGGCCCGTACGGCGACTTCAAGGACACGGAGGGCTTTCTCGCCGCGGCACGGCGTGCCGCCGTGCTCGGATTCGAAGGAAAATGGGCGATCCATCCGTCGCAGATCACGCTCGCAAATCAGGTCTTCAGTCCGGCGCCCGAAGAAGTAGGACGTGCACGGCGCATCGTGGCCGCCATGGAAGAGGCCGCGCGCGAAGGGCGAGGCGCGGTGCAGCTGGACGGGCGGCTCATCGACATCGCGAGTATCCGGATGGCGCAGAACCTGCTCAGGAAAGCCCAAACGATTGCTGCTGTTGAAACTCGCACGTAATGCCGATTCACTGATGTCCACCGCAACGCACGCCCCGTAGAGAACGGACACGTGCCAACAAGCGTGATATAAAACGGCAATGGGGGAGGGACGAGATATGTCTGCCATAACGCCGGTTGTCCTGCGCAGGATATCGGATGCACCTGAAGATATTTCCGGACACCTGTACGCCGAGCAGGTACGGCATCTTTACCGGTTGTCACCGGCCGGTTATCTCGGGACGCTGATCAACTCGAGCATCGTCACGTACGCGTTATGGAACGTGGTGAACAACGCCGTGCTGGCAGGCTGGTTCACTACGGTCGCAGCGATTACGTTGGGCCGCTATCTCCTCTATCGGGCGTATTCGTCCTCGGCGTTCACGATCGAGACGGCGCATGCATGGGCCAACCGGTTCTTCGTGGGCGCCACCGCAATGGGCTGCATGTGGGGCATGCTGAGCGTTGCGCTGTTCCCGCGCGACTCCATGCCGCACCAGTTTCTGGTCATCTTCGTCATCGGCGGCATGGTGATGTCCGCCGCCGGCGTGCTGTCCACGGTAAAGCGCGTTTTCTATGGCTTTACTCTCCCGGCGACGCTGCCGCTCATCATGGTGCTCCTCATGCAGGGGCAATCGCCGTACGTCCTGATGGCAGTGCTGGTCGTCGTCTACACGATCGTCATACTGGCCTTTGCCGCGGAAATGCGCGTCAACGTGCTCGCCTCGACGCACGCACAGGAAGAACTGCGGCAGGCCACGCAGAAGCTGCAGGCGCTCATCAACGCCTCGCCGCTTGCCATCGTGGTGCGCGATGCCGAGGGACGGATCGAACGATGGAATCCGGCGGCGGAAAAGATGTTCGGCTGGGGCGAGGCCGAGATCCTGCGCAGGATGGTCCCCTGGTATCCCGCCGGCAAGGAAGAAGAGGGACACCGGTTTCGCAACACGATATTGCGCGGGGAGGCGTTCTCGGACGTCGAGGCGGTGCGGCTGCGCAAAGACGGAACCCCGGTCATCGTGAGCCTTTCCGGTGCCCCCATTCTCACCGACAACGGCAAGGCGATCGGCGTGATGGTGATCGTGGCCGACATCACGGCGCGCAAGCGCTTCGAGATGCGGCAGGAACTGCAGAACATGATCACCAAGCTGCTCGCCGAGGCGCACACGGTGAACGAGGCCCTCGCGAACGTCATCCAGGCATTTTGCGAGAAACTCGGATGGGCATGCGGCTCGCGCCGCGTGCTCGATACGTCGATCAACGCACTGCGCTGTGGCGAAGCGTGGGGCAACGGCGACCCCGCCGTTATGGAGTTTGTCGAGGAGACGCGCGCACTGCTGACCCCCTCGACCAGCAAGCACTCCGGGGTCACGCGGCGTGTCTGGGACACCGGCCAGCCGATGTGGATTACGGACATCCAGGTGGACCGCAACTTGAAGCGGGGCGCGGCGGCCCGGAAGGCCGGTTTGCACACGGCGCTCGCATTCCCGGTTTTGATCGGCGAAGATTTTTACGGCGTCATGGAATTTTTTGCGCAGGAGGTGCGGCAACCCGATCCCGGGATGCTCGACTTTGCAAAGCAGCTCGGTAGCCAGATCGGCCAGTTCATCGCGCGCAAGCAGGCGGAACACGACCTGCGATTCGTGGCGACCCACGATCCTCTGACGGCGCTGCCGAACCGCACCATGTTCGGCGAGCGCCTGAGCCAGGCGCTCTCGCAGGCGCGTCGCTACAACCGGCGGCTCGCCCTGCTGTTCGTCGATCTCGACGGCTTCAAGGCCGTGAACGACAGCTATGGGCATGACGTGGGTGATGCACTGCTGAAGGAAATCGCGGTTCGCCTGCGGGCGTCCCTGCGCGAAGGCGACGTCGTCGGCCGCATCGGTGGGGACGAGTTCGTGGTGCTGATCGAGGAGCTCGCCGATGTCGAGCGGCTCTCGCCCGTCGCGCAGAAGATACTCGATACCGTGGCGCGGCCGGTGACGGTGCGTGGTTACGAGTGCCACGTCACATCGAGTGTCGGCATTGGCATCTTTCCGGAGGATGGCAAAGACTCGCAGGCGCTGCTCAAGAGCGCGGACAACGCGATGTATCGCGCGAAGGAGCGGGGAAAAAACCGATTCCAGTTCTATTCGGTGTGAACCGGTCGCGCCTCCGGCTTGACTTTATGGCTACACTGAATTTGGCTAAACTGAATCCCTAACCAGAACATTCAGGCAGGTGGGGGCGGATCCAAGGAGAACAGTCATGAAGACGGTCAGACAGCTGCTGCAGGCCAAGGGCAGCGCGGTTTACTCGGTGTCGCCCGATGCGCGCGTATTCGAGGCGCTCAAGCTGATGGCGGAAAAGGAGGTGGGCGCGCTGGTCGTGCTCGAGCGCGGCAAGCTCGCCGGCATCCTTTCCGAGCGCGACTACGCCCGTAAAGTGATCCTCCACGGCAAGTCATCCCACGACATTCCAGTGCGCGAGATCATGACGGAGGATGTGGTCACCGTGCAGCCGGGACAGACGGTCGATCAGTGCATGGCATTGATGACGAGCCGGCGCATACGCCATCTGCCGGTTGTCGAAGACGGAAAACTGGCCGGGATAGTCTCCATCGGCGATCTCGTAAAGGAAGTGATCGCCGAGCAGGAGCAGACGATCCGGCAGCTCGAAACGTATATACACAGTTGACGCGACAAACTTTGCGGTGGCGCGCCGGCAGCGGCGTGCGCAGCGAAAAAAAGCCCCGACGAATCGAGGCTTTTTCGATACGATGAAAAAGCGCGCTACTTCTTCGCTTTCTTGCTGCCGTTCGTGGTGTGCTTGGCGACGGTTTCCAGATTCGCCTGTGTCGCCTCGGTCATCTGTTTTGCGACCTTCGACAGGTTGTCGTACGTCGAGTTGGCTGCAGCGATTGCCGACTTGACGGCGGCGATGCCGAGCTCCGAGCCGGCCGGCGCGTTCTTGACCATGCGATCGAGCGCGGCGACGACCTGGCGGTTGAACTCGGCGACCTGCGCTTCAACCAGCTTGCCGAACTCGGCTTGCGTGGCAGCGGCAACGTCGTAGAAGCTCTTGGCGTACGCGGTCGCTTTGTCGAGACGGGGCTGGGCAAAATTCTCCTTCAGCGTGGCGAACTGCTGGGGATCCTTAACGGTTGCCAGCGCCTTGGCGTTTTCGATGCTGTCGGCGAACGCTTCTTTCGCGGCCTTGAGCTGCAGGTCGACGATGCGCTCGGCGCCCTGGATGGCGACGCCGGCAAAGCGCGCAGCCGCTTCCATATTCGCCTTGTTGAGGGCGATCAGTTGTTCGGGTGCTTGGTACATTTGGGACTCCTTCTGGTAAATAGAATAGGGTGTGCGAGTCGGCGGTGTTGGGGTCATGTTTGCTGCACTGCACAATACCGATTATATGAACGGCCAACGGAAAGTCAAGCCTTTTCTGCCGCAGCGCACCAATTACCTGGGTGAGAACGTAAGATACGGATTAGTAAGATAATTCAAAAAGGAGCCACGATGAGTACGATATTCAGCAAGGTCATCAAGCGCGAGATCCCGGCAGACATCGTCTACGAGGACGAGCTGTGCCTCGCCTTTCGCGATATCAATCCGCAGGCGCCGACACACGTGCTGCTCATCCCGAAGCAGGCGCTGGCCAAGCTGTCCGACGCCGGGGCGGGTGAACAGGCTTTGCTCGGCCACCTCATGGTGGCGGCCGGCAAGATCGCGCGCCAGCTCGGCGTGAGCGATGCGTTTCGACTGGTCGTGAACAACGGCGCCGAGGCGGGGCAGAGCGTGTTTCACCTGCACTTGCACATACTGGGCGGGCGGCCGTTTCGCTGGCCGCCCGGATGAAAAAACGCCGTCGTTCCAGTTTTCTTGGGGGCTTTCGTTCCCGCTTTTATTGGGGGCCTTCGTTCCCGCTTTTTCATGTCTCCAGCGGCAACCGAATCGGTTTGCCGGTTGCGACGGCGCGTTCGATTGCGAGCGTGGTTTCGAGGTTGATGCGCGCCTGCTCGGGCGTGGTGTGCACGGTCGGGCTCCCCGTCACAAGGTGGTCGAGCCACGCGCGCGTTTCATTGCCGAGCGGGCCCCAGAAGTCGCCGACCGACCAGTCCCCCGTTGTATTGCTGCCGAGAAACGCCATGTTGAGCGGGTGGTCGGGCACGTAGGGGTGAGGAATGCCTTTCTCGGTGTAGAGCAGATGATCCATGTGATCGTCGTCGATCATCATCGTGCCCTCGGTGCCGAGCAGTTCCACACGGTCGGACTGGCCCTGCGTGGGATATTGCGACGGCAGCGCGTAGCTCACGCCGAGATTGATGACCGCACCGTCGGCGAGCGTGAGGATGGCCCAGGTCACATCATGCGCGCTGTATCCCGCGTCCCGGAATATTCCGGTCTGCCCGCGTGCGATTACCTCGACCGGCGGATTCCCCTCGAGAAACCAGCACATGAGATCGACATAGTAGGTGAGGACGTCGAGAACCGGGGTCGCATGCGGATCGCGTTTGAGTATGGCAAACGCTTGTGCGCGCGAGTTGTATACGCGCGCAGTGGCGCCCACGATCTTGCCGAGCCGCCGCTGCACCATCTGTTCCTTTGCACGCAGAAAGCATTCCTTGAAGCGGCGGCTGTAACCCACCCGAAGCTCGCCGTTGGTCTTTCTCAGCGTTTCCAGTATCGCGTCGGCATCGGCGAGCGTAAGCGCGATCGGTTTTTCCACCAGCACCGCTTTGCCGAGTTCGAGCGCGCGGCGCACCGGCGCGGCGTGCTCGCCCTCCGGTGTCGAGACAAAAACCGCGTTCACCTCCGGGCGTTCGATCACTTCGAAGTTGTCTCCCGAGTGAAAGGCAGCACCGGTCTGGTTCGCCAGCGCTTTTGCCCGCGCCGGATCGCGGTCCGATACCGCAATGAAGCCCACCGACGGGTGCTTGGCGGAAAGGCGGGCGCGGAGCGTGCCAATCCGTCCCGCGCCAACAACCGCTACGCCCAGTTCCTTTCGAGTCATTGATTTGTCCTAGTAAACGCGATTCACCGGCGCTTCACCCCGCAGCACGCGTTCCACATTCTGCCAGGAAGCTTTGAACAGATTCGCGAACGACTGGCGGTTCACACCCGCGATGTGTGGCGTGAGCATCAACCTGGACGCCGCTTCACCTGTGAGCTGCAGCAGTGGATTGTCCGGGGCAGGGGGTTCGGTCGAATAAACGTCAACCGCTGCCCCGCCGAGGTGGCCCGATGCGATGCCGGTTGCGAGCGCGGATTCGTCCACGATCCCGCCGCGCGCGGCGTTGATGAGTATCGCCCCGCGCTTCATGATGGCGAGTTCCCGTTCGCCGATCAGCCCTTTGGTCGCGGGCAGCAGCGGCACGTGGAGCGTGATCACATCGGACGTGGCGAGCAATGCCTCGAGCGCTACCGGCTTCGCCTCGATGGCTGCAGCAGCACGCGGATCCCGTGGCGCCGGATCGAAATAGCAGATGCGGGCGCCGAGCTCATGAAACGCCTGGGCAACGGCGAGCCCGATCACGCCCAGTCCAACGACGCCTACGAGCAGCCCTTTGATGCCCGCCAGATTGTCGGCGAGCATGCGCTTGCGGAAGGCCTCGTAGCGGCCGGCATGTACTTCGCTGCTCGCCCATGCGAGTCGGCGCAACAAGTTGGACGCGCACACAACCGCGTATTCCGCCACGGCGCTGTTGCTTCCCCCCGGCACGTTGGCGACCGGAATACCCATCCGCTTGAGCGCGGCTTCATCGAGGCGGTCCACGCCGGCGCCCGTCACCTGAACGAGCTTTACCGTACTCGCTTCGAAGTGCGAAGCGGGAAGCTTGGGGCCGACCGCCGGAATCACCAGTGCGCGCGCCTGCTTCAGCAAGGTGGGAAGTTCGGCGTCGTCCGGCGGGCGATAGGTGATCGTGAAAGTCGGCGGGGGCGGAGCGCCCACGCGCTCGAAGTCGGCCGCGGGTCGCAGGCAGACGACGTCACAGGACATCGTTGCGGTCAACTCGCCATCTTCAGATGTTTGATTTCAGCGGTGCCGCCCTGCGCCTCATCCAGCATCCGGAAAATGTCAGTCGCTTCCTTAGCGATCGCCTCGGCGATGTCGTTCAGCATGCGCAAGCCCTTGTCCACCGTTGCGTGCTCGGGAGCGCCATACCAGCCCGTAGTTGCAATGGTGCGGATGTCACGCAACACCGGCTGATAGCTTCGTGTCCTGCGGAGTTTGTCCCACTTGCGACCGTGACTGTGGTCCGAGGAATAGTCGATGCGATCAAGATGTACGAGGTCGGGCCGGTAGGCGAGCACGGCGAGCGCTTCGATCTCGCCGCCGTGCGTGAGACCGCCGCATTCGTGTCCGTACAGTTCCGCCGCGACGTAGCAGGCCTGCACCGTGAGCACCGTCATGCCGTGGTCGCGATGCAGTGCTTCAGCGGCGATCGCAAGCGAAGGGATGTTGCCTTCGTGCCAGTTGAGAATGAGCAAATATTTCGCACCGTGTTTCGCCGTGGACACGCAGGTCTCGACGACCACGCGTTGATAAGTATCGGGCGTCAACGTGATCGTGCCTTCGAACGGCATGTGCATCGGCGTGACGCCAAGCGGTCCGCCCGGAAGCACGAGCCCGTCCATCCGTTCCGCGACCGCATGCCCGATTACGTTCGACGCGTAGATGTCCGTGCCGGTGGGAAGATGCGGGCCATGCTGCTCGACGCTGCCGGCAGGTAAGATCACCAACGGGTTGCGTTTGAACTGCGCAGCGATTTCCGGCTGCGTCAGGTCCATGAAATAGCGTGTCGGTCGTTGCGACATCGGGCCTCCCGCTACGCAGCGCGTGCTTGCGCGTTGATCCGGCTGCGGCTCTCGTCGACGACTTCAGCGAGCCGCACGCTTTGTCCTTTGCGCTCGATCGATTTCAGCGCCGCATACACCACGGCGACGGCGACATTGCCGTTGTGTGCGGTCAGTTCGTTGGGCACACCGCGCGCGCAGCTTTCCGCGAACATTTCCAGTTCCGCGCGGAACATGTCGCTTTCCGGAAGCCGCACCTCTTCGCGCTTGCCATAACCATCCTTGCCGCGCTGGATGTAGAGGGTCGAGGTCTGGTGCAGTAGATGGGGCGTATCCCAGGTGCCGAAGTCGATCTCGTAGTGCATGAGCCCTTTCTGGCCGAAGACCCGCACGCTGAAAATGCCGGGCGAAGTCCAGCATGAACCGACGTAACCGACCTTGCCGTCCGCAAACCGGATCAGCGTCATCGACTGGTCGTCCACTTCCGCACCGACGGGCGAGAGCTTCGATGCCATTGACGTCACCTCAGTGATGTCGCCGCCCAGCAGGTGCAGAATGTCGAATTGGTGAATCGCGAGTTGCGAAAGCGGCCCGCCCGGCGCCCGGTCCTTGTACCAGCGCCAGGTCTTCGGCGTGAGTTCGAGCGCGCGCTCGTTCGAGAAGTTGGCTTCGATGAAGGCGACGCGCCCCAGTTCGCCCTGGTCGATCTTTTCCTTGATGATGCGAATGCCCGCCAGCAACCGCGCGCTGTGGCCAACCGTCACGGTTACGCCGTAGCGCTTCTCGAGCGCCTCGATCCGGAGCCCGTCTTCGAGCGTTTGTGCGATCGGCTTTTCCGTATAGACGTGCTTGCGCGCCTTCGCCACCTCTTCGGCGAGCGGAAAATGCTGTTCGTTCGGGACCGTCAGGATGACGCCCTTGATCTCCGGATCGGCGAGCATGGTCTTGAGATCAGGCACGGCGGGCACCCCCAATTCCTGCTGGAAGGCCTGGCGTTTTTCTTCGGTGCGGCTGTAGCCGGCGACGATCTTCAGCCGGTCGGACTTCGCTGCCGCGCGGGTGAGGACCTTTGCCCAACGGCCCAGACCGACGATGCCGACTTTAACGGGACTGCTCATGGAATGCTCCTCGAAGAGTCGTTGCTTGCCAAGCGGGGTATGCGTAATATCGTATTACCGTATTACATACCGGTCAACCGTAACGTGGATCCGGCAGCGACATTGGAAGTCCAGAGACTCGCCGCGCCGCTTCGCCAGCAGGTGTTGGACGCGCTGCGCCAGGCGATCATCGACGGCCGGCTCGCGCCCGGCGCCCGACTGACCGAGCGCGAACTGACGGAGATGATGCGGGTTTCGCGAACCGTGATTCGCGAGGTGCTGCGCCAACTCGAGTCGGAGGGCCTGATCGCCATCATTCCCAACAAGGGCCCGGTCGTGCGCGCGCTTACGCTCCCGGAAGCGAAGGACCTCTACCAGATACGCGGGGTCCTCGAAGGACTCGCGGCACGGCTCTTCACCGAGCACGCCGGCGACGCGTGTGTGAAACGTCTTGCTGAAGCGCTCGAAGTCGTGGTGAAGGCTTACGCGAGCGGTGACGCGCAGCAGGTGCTGGAAACCAAGAACCGCTTCTATGACGTGCTGTTCGAGGGCGCCGGCAGCGAAACCCTGTCTGCGATGCTGAGCACGCTCCACGCACGCATCTGGCGCTGGAGAGCGCTTGGCCTTTCGCATCCCGGGCGCTCGACGCAGCGCTCGAAGGAGAGCATCCGCAATCTGCGTGCGGTGCTCACGGCCATACGCAAACGCGATGCCGATGCGGCCGAACGCGTCACGCGCGAGGAAGCCAACCACGCCGCGGCTGAAGTGATGCGCCTGCTTAAGAGTTAGCGAGGGATTCGCGGCGCGCGAGGCGAGGCGAGCGGCTCAGGAGCCGCTCGCTCTTCTGAGGGTCAGTCTGTCTTGAGATTTGCAACGCGAATCGCCTCGCCGAAGACCTTCCAGTCCTTCGCGATGAGCTTGGCAAACTGGCCCGGCGTGCTGGTGACCGGCTCCGCGCCGACCTTCTTCAGCCCCGCGTTCGTTGACGGATCGCTTACAGCCTTTATCAGCGTCGCGCGCAATTTTTCGACGATGGGCTTGGGCAGATTCTTCGGTCCCATCAGTCCGGCCCAGCCGTCGGATACGAAACCCGGCAAGCCCGACTCCTGGATCGTCGGCAGGTCGGGCCAGAGCGCCGAACGCTTTTCGCCACCCATTGCGAGAATGCGCGCACGTCCGGCTTGCGCGTGTGCGACCCAGGCGGGCGCCGGTCCCAGCGTGACCTGAGATTCCCCCGAAACGATCGCTGCAGAAAGTGGACCGGCCCCTTTGTAGGGCACGTGCAGCACGTCGATCTTTGCCATGTGCGTGAAGAGTACGCCTGCCAGGTGGCTCTGGAATCCAGTGCCGGCATTTCCCCAATTGACCTTACCGGGATTCGACTTGGCATAGGCGATCAAGTCCTTCACGGTCTTGAACGGCGTCTTGGGATTCACCACCAGCACGTTCTGCGTCACGGCGAATTGCGAAATAGG